>NZ_JBEYFS010000115.1:0-36733 GCF_040634475.1 Streptomyces sp. NPDC007095 | reverse complement strand
CGAGCTCCCTCGCAACCGCAGTGACCGTCTTGCCCGAGGAGTCGACGAGCGCGATCGCGTCCCGCTTGAACTCCTCGGTGTACCGCTTCGTGTACTTGCTTCCCACCTGGTGCTACTTCCTCTGGAACCTCAGGTCCCAGTCTCCAGGTGTCCACGATCAAGGGGAAGGTTCAGGGCTTGTTCTTGCCCTGCCACGGCCGCACCTGCGGCCCCTCCACGACCTGGCCGTGCGCGGCATGGACAACGGTCCCGGCCAGCCGGCCCTGAACGTAGTCACGGAGGCGCTGATTGATCACCAGCTTCGCCGTCTTCGGCCTCTGCGCGCGCCGCTCAGCGTGCCACTGGGCCAGCGGGGCCCGGTACTCCAGGCGATAGGTCCGGGTGGACGCGTTGCGCCGCAGCTCCCGCGAGACTGTCGAGGGCGAACGACCCAGATGCCTCGCGATCGCCCGCACGCCGAAGTCCCGGGCACGCAGCAGGGCGATCTCCTCCCGCTCGGAAAAGGACAGGTAGCGGCCCGACGCAGTCGGGGCAAGGCACGGATTCACGCCGCCAGCATGCCGAAACCACCGCGTATCCACGGCCGGGGAGACCCCGATCACCACCGCGGCGTCTACCGAGCTCAGCCCCCACGCGATGGCCTGCCAGAACTGGACGCGATCCTCACGCCACGCGACACTCGGCCGACCCGGCGAGGGCATCTGCCCGCGATACTGCCTGACTGCCCGTTGCCGATCCAGCACACCCACCCGCAAACCTCCAGCTCATGAGGTGTTGCGACGACCAGTTGAATCCGCCCAATGTACGAGTCGGGCCTTCGCCGAAGTCTGCAGGTCAGCATGCGTGCTCCAGAGCATGAGCGCAGTCGGGTCCAGTGCGGACAACGCCGCCGCCGAATCGTTCAACGCCAGCTTCAAAAGAGAGACGCTGACAGGACGGAAGAGCTGGCCGAGCGAGCGTGAGGCCCGACTCGACGCCTTCCGCTGGCTGACCCGATACAACACCCGACGCCGGCACTCCCGCCTCGGACAACGATCACCGATCACTTACGAGAGCACCTTCCAAACAACATCAACTACCCTGGCTCGAGCCGCATAGACGTGTTCAAGATCCGGGGTCAAGGCCCGATCGATCAGGCCCCGGCCGAACAACCCATCGAGGCCCGCCAGTTGGGCCTGCGTGGAAAATGCGACGCTGTGGTCGCCTCGGAACTGGACTCGCCCCGGCCGGCGGGCTGCGCGCCGTCAGCCGAGACAGCCACAGAGTCATCTGCGTTGATCAGGACCGGGCAGAGAGGGCGGCGTGCTCGGCACGCAATGAGGCTTTGTCGATCTTGCCGACCGCGTTCTTCGAGATGGCTTCCACCACGAAGAACGCGGTCGGACGCTTGTAGCCGGTGAGGCTGCGGGCACAGAGTGCTTTCAGCGCCGTCGGATCGACGCTCGCCCCCGGTGACGGCTGGACGTAGGCGACGACCACCTCGCCCCACTTCTCGTCGGGTACGCCGATCACCGCGGCCTCGAGCACCGACGGGTCGCCTGCCAGCACGTCCTCGATCTCCTTGGGGTAGATGTTCTCCCCACCCCGGATGATCATATCTTTCGAGCGCCCGACCAGGGTCAGGTAGCCCTCGGCGTCGAGGTGGCCCACATCGCCTGTGTGCAACCAGCCGTCGACTACGACTCTGGCGGTTTCCTCCGGACGGCCGAGATAGCCACGCATGACGTTCGGGCCCCTCACGACGACTTCACCGTCCGTGCCCGGCGCAACCACGCTGCCGTCGGCGTTGATGATCCGGATCTCCTGGCCGGGGAAGGGAAGTCCCACGGTTCCGGCGCGTCGAGGGCCGCCGACGGGGTTGATGGTGGAGCCGCAGGTTCCTTCGGACAGGCCGTATCCCTCGACCAGTGGAAATCCGTACCGTGCCTCGAAGCGGGCCAGCAGCTCGGCCGAGGCGGGTGCGGCGCCGCAGACTGCGAACCGCAGGGACGATGTGTCGGGTTGAACGTCGTCCGGGAGCGCTGCGAGCATGCTGTAGATCGTGGGCACGGCACTGAAGAAGGTGGGGCGCTCCTGCTCGACGAGGTCGAAGAAGCTGTGGGGATCGAAGCGGTGGCCCGCGATGACGACACTGGCTCCTGCGAGCAGCGGCGTCAGGACGCTGACCACGATGCCGTTGACGTGGAAGAGCGGCAGGATCAGCAGACAGCGGTCCGCCGGCCTCAACTCCAGCGCCCGGCGCCCCATCTCCACCATGGCGTCGATGTTGGCGTGGTCGAGCATCACGCCCTTGGGTACCCCGGTCGTACCGCTGGTGTAGATGAGCAGGGACAGAGTGGCCGGGTCCAGAAGCGGTGCTTGATCCGGCTCCACCGCTCCTTCGTGCAGTCCGCCGACGGCGAGTACGGCAACACCGTGCGCCGCTACGGCCGCACCGTCCTCGACCACCAGCAGGCACGCACCGGAGTCCTGGAGCTGTCGCACCACTTCGACGTCGGTCATGCTCGGGTTGACCGGTGTGATGGTGGCGCCGAGCCGCCAGGCGGCGAACAGCAGTACGACGAACTCGACGCGATTCGTCAGCTTGAGGGCGACGACGTCCCCGGGACCGATTCCGAGGTCCTGGAGCTGACGCGCTGCCGTTCGGACCCGGCTCAGCAGCTGCGTGTTGGTGAGGGACTGGTGTCGGTCGGAGACCGCGGCTCCGTGGGGGTCGAGCTCGGCGCGGCGGTCGGGCAGAGAAGCGACATTCATGGCGAGGCGTACCTGTCTCGGTGTGATGCGGTCCGTTCGGCGGGCAGGTCAGGGAGTCGATGCGACGGGCGCCGGGTGGAGCTGGCGGGTGAGGAACTCGATCTGGTCGCGTACCAGTTCCTCGAAGGTCTCGCCGGTGTAGAAGTCGAAGTGGCCGGCGTCGTACCTCTTGATCTCTCCCCGGGGCGCGGTGTCCGCGTACCGGAGGGTCTGGGCGGGGGGCGTCACGGAGTCGGTGTTGCTGACGCAGAAGAGGATCGGCATGGTGACCTTCCTCGCCGCACGCCCGGGCCGGTAGGCGGCGATGGTCGGGATCACCCGTGCCGCCACCTCGTTGCGGAACGTCTTCCCGGGCGGCTGCAGTGCCTGGTATCCGGGCAGGGCGTCGGGAGCGTTCATGAGGGCCGGCGAGCCGGGGGCGGCGGCGATGGGAACCATCGCGGGTGCCCTGCCGCGCACTCTGGCTGACAGGTCCCGGGCGAGCACGGGGGCCATCCTGAGTGAGGCGAGCGGGCCCAGCGCGAGCGCGGAGGCGAGACCGTCGGTGAACGGGCACTGGGCCACGGCCGCGCGCAGTTCGGGATGGCGTGAGGCGACGGTGATGGCGTGGCCTCCGCCGAAGGAGCTGCCCCAGACCGCGACGCGGAAGCGGTCGATGTCAGGGCGGGCCTTGACGTAGGCGAGGGCGGCGTCCCAGTCGGCGAGCTGCCGCTTGATCGACAGGAGCTGGCGCGGGTGGCCGCCGCTGTCGCCGAAATGCCGATAGGTGAACGCCACTGCGGCGATGCCGGCCTGCGCGAAACGCTCGGCGAACGCGTCCAGGCGCATTTCGCGGGTTGCGCCCAGGCCGTGCCCCAGGACGACGACGGGCGGTGAGGTGACGCCTGTGGGGAGGTAGAACCACCCGGCGCAGGAGCTGTCGCCGGAGGGGAACGTGATGTCGTGACGGATGAAGGAGTGCGCAGTGGTCATCGTCGGCTCACCGTCCGTTCGCCGAGCGGCGCCCGGGCACACTGCCCGAGGCGAGCGCCTGCGCGTAGGTGTCCGGCCGGTAGAGCGGGAGCTCGCCGGTGGCGTCCGTCGTCTTCATGTAGTCGAGCATCAGTTCCTGCCCTTCCTCCGACATGACTCTGGTGAAGAACTCGGCGCGTTCGACATGCAGTCCGTCCTCCAGCGACATCGAGCCGCCGAAGTACACCGACCTCTTGGCGGCCGCCACCGAACCCTTCGACCGCTTGCCGAAGCGTTCCGCGAGTTCGACCGCCTGCGCGAGCACCTTGTGCTGCGGAACGACTTGGTCGACCGCCCCGTTGGCGAGAGCCTCCGCAGGTGTGAACGGCTTACCTTCGAGGATCGCGGCCAAGGACCGGTGGGTGCCGATCAGGCGGGTCAGCCGCTGGGTGCCGCCTCCACCAGGGATGATGCCGAGGAGGATTTCCGGCTGGCCGATGAAGAAGTCCCCGTCGGCCATGACTCGCAGATCGCACGCCCAGGCGAACTCGGCGCCGAGGCCGAGAGCCGAACCGTTGAGGGCGGCGACGAAGAGGACACCGCTGGCGTTCATACGGAGGAAGGTCGTGTGCAGACGTTCCAGCTGGAGGGCTCCCCGCATCGGGGTCCTGCGCATCACGGGCCCGAGGAGACGGGACCGGTCCACGTGCTTGGCCGCGCGTACGACGGCGGCGGCACCGCGTCGGCCGACCGTAGGGCTCGCGGCGCCCTCTTCCTGCAGCCACCGGACTGCGGCATGGCTGACGAACCGTTCCGGATGCGCTCCGGTGAAGACGACGGCACGGATGCGTGGATCGCGGTCGGCCCGGGCTACCAGTTTGGCCAGCTGATTGGCGATGTCGAGGCCGAACACCTGGTGCGGACCGCCGTCCACCCGGACGACAAGGACGGCTCCGCGCTCCTCGATCTCCAGATGTCCTTTGTCCTTGTATGGCATTGATGATTCTCCCGTGCTCAGTTCATGGGATGAAAAGTGTGAGTGCGTGGAGGACAACTGCGGATGCGGGTCGCAGCGATGGGGTCGGGTCCGCCCCGACGGGGGCCGTGTCCGCACAGGCGGCAGGAGACTGGAACAGCGCGTGATGTCGTGTCTGAAGGGACGCGTGGATCCGAGACGGCATGTCACGCACGATGTGTACTATTGCCGCGAAGATTTACATAACCAAGTTATTTCGTGTATGTCAACGGTGGAGGCGTGCGGGACATGGCAGGGCGGGCGAGGCTCGATGACGCACCGGAACGGCTTGTGCAGGCGGCCGTCGGCTTGCTGGCCGAGCAGGGTCCGTCGGCTCTGAAGGTGCGCGCGGTGGCGTCCGCGAGCGGACTGTCGACGATGGTGGTCTACAGCCACTTCGGCGGGATTCCCGAGCTCATGAGTGCTGTCGCCGACCACGGGTTCAAGGAACTCGGCAGAGCATTCGCCCAGGTACCGGTGACGGAAGACCCGGTCGCGGAGCTCTATGCCATGGCCCTGACCTGCCGTCGGCTGGCCCACGAGAACCCTCACCTCTACGACCTGATGTTCGGGCTGTCCACTCGGGCGACGTACCGGCCTCTGTCGGATGCAGACCTTCGCCTGAGCGGGCATTCCCCGGCCTTCCGAGAAGCCCACGCTCATGTCACTGCGGCGTGCGACCGGCTCGTGCACTCCGGCAGGGTCGAGCGGCAGGAACCCGAAGTCATCGCCGCCCAGTTGTGGAGTTTTGTGCATGGTTACGTCACCCTCGAACTGGCTGAGCACTTCGTCGAGTTCGAGGACGCCGTGACGCAGGTGCTCCGGCCGATGGGCGTGAACTTCTCCGTCGGGCTGGGTGACAGGCGAGAACGTGCCGAGGCCTCCCACGAGGCCGGCGCGCGCTTGTACGACTCGATCGTCCAAGGCCGCTGAGAAACCGGGTGGTTGGGTGCATCCCCGCGCGGCTACGACGACCTGCTCTCCGCAGCAGGGGCGTCGGTACCGGGCGTGAGTTGGTCATGCCTCCCCAACGCCGCGACCTCCCGTTCGAGGGACGGAACCGCCCGGGCCGTGAAGCGCCTTGCCCAGGGCCAGGCCAGCGGTGAATTCAGCGCTCCCTTCGCCCAGTTGGCCACGACGACCGCGCGCGGCACGTACACGCGGCTGCGTCGGCGCACGAGCCCGTCGACAATCGCGGCGGCCGCCCGGTCGGCGCTCGTGGTGACGTTGCCCGGATAAGGCAGCCGCCCGCGCAGCCCCTGGAAGGAGGGGAGATCCGCCTCGGCACCCCGGACGAGGTCCGTGTCGATCCAGGAGGGGTGCACCAGGCCGACCGTGACCCCGAGATGCGCCACCTCCTGGCGGTAGGTCAGGGCGAGCAGCTCGGCCGCCGCCTTGCTCGCGCCGTAGGAGGCCATCGCGGCCAGCGGCATGAACGACAGCGCGGACGCCACGACCAGCACGTGGCCCCGGCTGCGCTCCAGATGGGGCGTCGCGTACTTGAGGGTGCGGAACACGCCGTTCAGGTTGATGTCCAGAACCCGTTCGAACGACGCCTCGTCCGTCTGCCGCACCGTCCCGTACGCCACGACGCCGGCGTTGGCGACGAGGAGATCTATGCCGCCCATCTCCCCTGCCGCCGCATCGATCGCCGACCGTAGGGCGGCACCGTCGCGCACATCGGCCTCGAGCCAGGAAGCGGTGGGGCCCAGGTCCTCGGCGAGGTCGCGCAACCGATCGGGTTCCAGTCCGATCACGGTCACCCGAGCTCCTCGGGCTGCGGCAAGTCGGGCCACCTTCTCGCCGATGCCGCGTGCCGCTCCGGTGACAACCAGCCTTCTGCCCTGCAAGTCACGTTTCATGGCGGCAACATAACTTCGTTATTGATGGAACACAAGAGACTGCGCACCAGCCACTGCTCAGTTCACCTGCTGGGTCTCACGACTGGATGAACCTATGCGTGGCTGCCATGAGACGGACATCCTTTGCCCGGTGGCCCTGTTCGATCGCGCGGACCATGGACCTGCTCGGGGACTGGTGGACGCCGTTGGTGCTGCGTGAGGCGTTCTACGGGATCCGGCGGTTCGACGCGTTCCAGGAGTCGCTGGGGATCGCCCGCAACACGCTGACGGACCGGCTGCGCCGGCTGGTGGAGGAGGGGCTGCTGGAGAAGCGGCCGTACCAGACGGAGCCGGTCCGCCATGACTACGTGCTCACCGAGAAGGGGCGCGACTTCTTTGGCGTGCTGCTGGTGATGAACCGGTGGGGAGACCGCTGGCTGGCCGGTGAGGCGGGCCCGCCGGTGGCGATGCGGCACGAGGTGTGCGGGCAGGAGACCCACGCCGAGGTCGTGTGCGCCGCCTGCGGCGAGCCCATGACCGCGGACAACACGCCCCCCGGATGGGCCCCGGATATCCGTCGCATCTGGCCGAGCGACCGGATGTGCGGGAGCGATTCGCGGGCTGAATCGGCAGCCCTGTGGTAGTCAGAGCATCCTTGATAAGTAAGTCTATCTACACAACTTTACTGTTCAGGTGCTCATGTGAGCGTTCTTGGCGGCCCGGAGGCTGCGGGATCATGGAGTGGACGGGCGCATGCTATGCGGACAAGCCGACGGTGGAGGTTCACAGCTGGATCGCCGCCGCGCCGGCGCACGTGTGGGCGCTGGTGTCCGACATCGAGCTGATGCCGCGCATGAGCCCCGAGCTGCGATCGGTGGAATGGCTGGACGGCAGGAGCGGCCCCGCGCTCGGCGCCCGGTTCGTCGGCCGGAGCAAGCATGAAGCGCTGGGGGAGTGGGCCACCACGTCCCACATCGTCGAGTACGAACCGTCGAGGAGGCTTGCCTGGGCGGTCGAGGACCCCCGGCATCCGACGGCGATCTGGCGGTTCACGTTGCAGCCGCAGGACGGTGGCACTCTGCTGCGGGAACGGATGCAGATGGGGCCGGCCCGGTCGGGTCTCTCATTCGCCATCGACCGCATGCCGGAGAAGGAACAGAAGATCGTCTTCGTGCGCATGCGGGAGTTCGAGACCAACATGACCCGTCACCCTCGCAGAGACCAAGAAGCTGGCCGAGAGTGCCCAGAGCTCAGGCGAGGCGGGTCTGTGATGCGTACCTCCACCACGATCGAAGCCTCCGGGGGCGACTGGCGGGAGATCGTCGACTACGTCACCGAGGCGGAGAAACTCGGCCTGGACATTTGTTGGGTCGCGGAGGCGTGGGGCTCCGAGGCGCCCTCGCCGTTGGGCTGTCTCGCCGCGAAGACCGAGCGCATGCTTCTCGGATCGGGAATCATCCAGCTCGGCACCCGCACTCCGATGGCCATAGCCCGCGCCGCGATCACGCTGTCGCAGATATCACAGGGGCGCTTCCTTCTCGGGCTGGGCCCCTCGGGACCGCAGGTGATCGAGGGGCTGCACGGCGTGCCTTTCGCCCGGCCGCTGTCACGGATGCGCGAGACCGTCGAGATCGTGCGGCAGGCCGCCTCGGGGGAGAAAGTCGCCTACTCCGGGCGGGAGTTCCTGATCCCCCTGCCGGGTGGGGAGGGCAAGCCCATGCGTCTGTCGATGCGCGCGGAGCACGACATCCCCGTTTACCTGGCGACCCTCTCACCGAAGATGCTGCACCTGACCGGTGAGATCGCCGACGGCTGGCTGGGCACCAGTTTCGTGCCCGAGGGCGCCAAGGAGGCGTACTTCTACCACCTGGACCGAGGCCTGAGCGCCGCCGGTCGTGCACGTGCCGACCTCGACATCTGCCAGGGCGCCGAGGTCGCCTTCGCGGAGGACGAGGACGCGCTCCTCGCGATGGTGGCCGGACACAAGAAGGAGCTGGCCTTCAGCCTCGGCGGTATGGGCTCCGCGACCACGAACTTCTACAACAACGCCTACAGCCGCCAGGGTTGGGCCGAGGTGGCGGCCGAAGTCCGGACGCGCTGGCAGGCCGGGGACCGGGACGGCGCGGCCGGCCTGGTCACCGACGAGATGGTGTTGGCCACCACGCTGATCGGAACCGAGGACATGGTGCGCGAGCGGCTGCGCGTGTGGCGCGACGCCGATGTCGACACTGTTCGCTTCTATCCCGCCGACGAGACCCTCGACGCCCGACTCGCGACCCTAGGTCGTGTCTGACAAATGATCTATGCGAAGCTTCGGCGTCCGAGGCCGAAGGAGGGGCCATGGGGATTGAGCTGGAACTGCACTCGGGGTGACCCACTCGAAAGGGGTCGTCCCGGGACACCTTGCTTCGGGGCTCTTACGAGCACGGTGAAGCGCTGGCGAGGGTGCTGAGCACCCTCGACCGGCATGGCTCGGGCAAGCTTGACTGGGTAGATCCCTACGGCGACACGCTGTTCAACGAGGAGGAAGCTCAAGTCGCCCGTCAGGAAGTCGTCGCCCTGACACGGGGGTGCACTGACGAACAGCAGAAAGCGGCTCTGCTCGACCTTGCCGAGATCCTCGAAGCGTGTGCGGCGACGCCGGGCAGCTACTTGTGGTTTATGGGTGACTAGCCATACCTGGTCATTGCTCTTGTGGTTGGCCGGGGTGAGTTGACGGATGTTGCATGGGAGCGGATAGGACCGCTGCTGCCGCGTGTTGATGGTCGTGGGCGGCCGTGGCGGAATCACCACCAGGTGGTGAACGGCGTGCTCTGGCGATTGCGGACAAGGGTACCCTGGCGTGATCTGCCCGAGCGTTATGGCCCGTGGCAGACCGTCTACGAGCGCTTCGCCCGCTGGGAGACGGACGGAACCTGGGCGAAGCTGCTGGAGCACGTGCAAGTCAAAGATGATGCCGTGGGCACCGTGGAGTGGACCGTGTCGGTGGACTCCACCATCAACCGTGCCCACCAGCACGCCGCCGGAGCCCGCAAACAGGGGCACCGGCTCAGGACGAACTGGAAGATCCGCCACATCCGACGCCTGGCACCAGCTCCGTTCCCTGTTGCGCGAGTACTACCCCGCCGCCCTGGACGCCATCACGACCTGGACCAATGGCCTATGCCGTCCCGAGGCCCGCGAGCTGCTCAAGCTCGCACCGACCCATGCCCAGGCCGTCCGGCTCACCCGCGTCCAGCTCCGCTCCACCCTCAAACGGGCCGGCCGCAGCCGCGGCATCGAGGCCGAGGCCGACCGGCTCCGCGAGGTCTTCCGGGGCGAGTACGCGAGCCAGCCACGGCTGGTTGAGGATGCGCTCGGCAAGCAGGCCCTCGCCCTCCTGCGGCAGCTGGAGGCCGCCTGCCTCGCCGCCGACGAGCTCACCGAGGCGGTCGAGGAGTCTTTTCTCCAGCACCCGGACGCTGAGGTCATCGTGAGCTTCCCCGGTCTCGGGGTCCAACTCGGCGCCCGGGTCCTAGCCGAGGTCGGCGACGACCGTGAGCGCTTCGCCGACGCCCGCGGCCTGAAAGCCTATGCCGGATCGGCCCCCGTCACCCGGGCCTCGGGCAAGAAGCACCACGTCGGACGGCGCGTGGTCAAAAACGACCGGCTCAACCACGCCGGTTACCTGTGGGCTTTCTCCGCCCTGCGCTCCTCGCCCGGAGCCGACGCCCACTACCGGCGACGGCGCGAACAGGGAGACTGGCACGCGGCCGCCCAGCGGCACCTGTTCAACCGCATGATCGGCCAGCTCTACCACTGCCTGCAGAAGGGCGAACTGTTCGACGAACACGTCGCCTTCCCTACCAAAATGGCCGCAGCGGCTTGACGACTTGGCATCGTGAGATGTCTCGCAAGAATTCGCTGAACATCCCCGTCCCCGCACCGATCTCCACTACCGCCGGAGCCGGCGCGGGCGTGAACGACCCGATCAGCTCCACCCAGGCCCGAACTGACGCCTCCGGCATCTCATTACCGGCCTGATTGCGACCGCCAACCGAACATCGTCATAGACCCGTCCCATCCCGCGATCCTCACCTGAGAACAGGAAGCGAGCAAGACTGCCTGACCGCCGTCTCAGCCCCGGCAGAACTGTTCGGCGTCGGGAAACGATCTCCAGACACGTGGGAAGCGATCTCCAAAAGCGCGGCATCGAGGCTGACAAGACCTACACGTCAACACCCCACGCCCCGGCGGCCTAGGCTGAACACATGACTGATGCGGAGGGACGGGTCGAGCCGTCCGGGGTGTGGGCCACAGCCGTGGGCGTGGCCCGGGTGAGGGCGATGGAGACGGCACGCGAGCAGCCGCTGTTCCGGGACCCGCTGGCGCTGGCCTTCGCCACGGCCGGCGGGATCGGCCCCGGGGCGCCGCCGCCCCCGCGCGCGGACGAGGCGGCGCGGCGCCGCTGGCTCGGTGTGGCCTTCTCGATCGTCATCCGGACGAAGTTCCTGGACGACCTGCTGGACCGGGCGGTCGCGTCCGGCGTCCGGCAGGTCGTGCTGCTCGGAGCCGGGATGGACAGCAGGGCCTTCCGGATGGACTGGCCTGCGGGGACCCTGCTGTTCGAGGTCGACACGGCCGAACCGCTGGGCTTCAAGGCCTCGGTGCTGCGTCAGGAGCGGGCCGTTCCGCGCTGCGAGCGGATCACCGTCCCGGTCGACCTGCGCGAGGACTGGCCCGGCGCCCTGGCCGCGGCCGGGCACGATCCGGCGCAGCCGACGGTGTGGATCGCCGAGGGACTGCTGATCTATCTGCCCGAGGACGCGGTGCAGTCGCTGCTCGAACGGGTCGGCGCGCTGTCCGCTGCAGGCAGCAGGATGGGCCTGACACTGGGCTCGCGCGGTGTGGTCGAACGCTTCCGCGAGGACGCCGCTCCGGGATCGGCAGCGTCGATGTGGGTCTCGGAGATGCCGGAGGACCCGGTCGGCTGGCTGGACGGCCTCGGCTGGGAGGCGGAGACCTTCACCCTGCGTGAGCGCGCCGAGGCCTACGGGCGTCCGGTGCTCACCCCGTCGCAGCAGGACGAGGGCGCCGGCGGACTGGTCTCGGCGGTGCGCGCGGCGCACTGAGCACGACGAAGGCCGGCCCCCGCGCGTGGCGGGGGCCGGCCTTCGACTGTGCCCTCCACCGCGACCCGGCCGGTCACACCGCCTGGGGAACCTGCTCGCCAACCGCGCGCGGAGGGCCGCCTGATGGCCCGGACCACGCCCTGCGTCGTCGGCATCAACCTCGGTCACGACGGCGGCGCCGCCCTGATCACCGACACCGTGATGGTCGCGATCGGCGAGGAAACGCCTCAACCGCACCCGCTACAGCCCCGGCTGGGAAGCCTCGCTCCTGTACTGCCTGCGCGCGGCCGACCTGACGCTCGCCGACGTCGACATGATCCCCGTCAGTGGCATCGGCCGCACCCCACCCACCCGCACCGGGACCGGCCTCGCCCACCTCGGCATCGACCGGAGCAGGATCGTGCCGGTCGACCACCACCTCAGCCACGCCTGCACCGCCTACTGCCTCAGCCCGTACGACACGGCGACCGTGCTGGTCGTCGACGGCGGCGGCAACAACATTGACACCGAGACCTACTACCGGCCCACCCCCCCCGACGGGATCGAACGCCTGGGCGGCAACCGGCTCAGCCGGCCACGCGCGGCCGGGATCGGGCGACCTACGAGGCATTCACCAACTGGCTCGGCCGGCACGAGCAGGAGGCCGGCAAGACCATGGCGCTCGCCTCGTACTGCGACCCCGGCTTCTACCTCGCCCCGCTCTTCGACGTCGTCGACACCCACGTCCACGGACGGCTCACCCGCACCCACGCACCGGCGTCGCCGATCTCGCCGACCGGACCGGACCGGACCGGCTTCGACTTCGCCCCACCCGTCCGACCCGACCACGCCGACAAGATCGCCGGAGTCGTACACGTTGACGGCACCGCCCGCGTCCAGACTGCCGACCTGGCCACCGCGCCCGCGTACGGAGCCCTGATCGAGCACTTCCATCAGCTCACCGGAGTGCCCGTCGTCCTGAACACGTCCTTCAACGACCGCGAACCCATCGTCGAAACCCCAGCCCACGCCCTCGCCACCCTCCAGGCCTGCGACCTGGACGCGGCATGAATCGGCCCATACCTGGTCGAACGGTCCTGAACCCCCTCTGGGGGCTGCCACACTGGAAGGCATCACGACCTCCACACCGCCACTGAGGGAAGCCGCCCGCGCCATCGTCATGGACGCAGACGACCGCGTCCTGCTGCTCCGCTACGACGAGAACGGCGGCTTCTGGGCGACACCCGGCGGCTCCCTGGAGGAGGGAGAGGACCACGCCACAGCGACGCTCCGTGAGCTGAGTGAAGAGCTTGGCGTCGACGAGAAGGCGATCGAGCTCGGGCCCCAGCTCGCGGAGCGCACCAAGGACCATTTGGCCGGCGGGCGCGAAGTCCGGCAGGTGGAGCTGTACTTCCTCACCCGCGTTTCCCCAGCCGACATCGACCCCGCAGCTGCGACGCAGCCCGACAACATCCGCGAACACCGCTGGTGGACCCTGACCGAACTGCGTACCGCTCGGGAAACGGTCTACCCTGTAGGCCTCGCCGACCTGGTCGCGGCTGTTGCCGCAGGGCACACGCCGCCGCAGCCCGTCGTCCTGGCTGGCTGACAGCACGACCATCGGCCGCACCGCTTACCTGGTGCCTGGCGTCGCCGCGATAGCCCCGGGGCTACATGCCGAAGTGACTCTCGGCTCGCAGGGCGAGATTCGAGGCCAGTTCGTCGACGTCGATGTCCTCGACTCCTTCGAGGTATTCGGTGAGCTCACTGCGAAGGACAGTCGTCAGCGAGGAGTCATCGTCGTCCATGGCGGGGAGTCTCCCAGATCTGGCCCCCGCGGCTGGCGCATTCCTGGAACGTGACCTGCGGGCCACCGCAGGCCGAAGTCCCGCTTCGGGCGTGGCGGCTGGCCGGTGGCCATCTCAGCTGGATACCACCCGATTGAGGGAGATCACCGATGTACTCGCCTCCCCCTGACCCAGACGTCGAACAGCGCATGCGCGCCCACCACGCCCTCGCTTCCAAGGCCCTGGCCGTCCAGACCGAGCCGGGCGGGGAGTTCTGGGGTTGGGCCGGGCGCACCCTGGGCGCCCCGGCCCGTACCGCCGTCGGCGCTCCCGTCTGGCTGCGGCTTGTGTCCGCGCCGACGGACAAGGCGGTGGAAGCTGTGGGACGGAGCCACCGACGCACAGCGCGCCTTCGGAGACCTCGACGGACACCGGACCGCGCTGCTGGGTATGTACGAGACCGTTGACGACGGCACTGCCTATCGGGCGGAGCTGTCGGTAGGCGTCGACCAGCCGGTCCTGTCGGACACCCCGATCCTCCAGCGCGACCTCCAACTGCCGGACTCCTGGTGGACCGAGCTGACGGAGGCGCTGGAGAAGGTGTCGGCAACTGTCACTGACCGTGTCGCCGTACGCCAGCAGTACATGGACCGGGCCATCCCCGAGTTCGTGGGCATCCCGGCCCCGGCCGTGCCCTGCTGGACCACCGCCCACGCGGACGTTCACTGGGCGAACCTCATCGCGCCCTTGCGGCTGCTGGACTGGGAGGGATGGGCCCGGCTTATCTAGAGGTCGAGTCCATTCATGCTGGTCAGGCTGGTCCATTGTAGTAAGAGACGTTAGGCACGTCAGGCCCAGCGGGGCGGGGCTTGTGACATCGTCAGCAGCCGGGCTGATGGGGGGACTGCCGCGTCTGCGACGTCTCTTCACTGGCGTCCGTGTGTAGTCCGAGGCACAGCCGGTTGAATGCCCGGAGTGCTGCCGGGGCGACCGTGTCGCGGGCGCGTGCGGCGGGTTCGCCGGACATGACGCGCCGTTGGATCTCACGCAGGACTGCCCGGTGCGTCCCGGCGACGGCCCCTGCGAGAAGCGCGGGCATCGGGAGGTTGCTGTTGCCAGGGCTGGCGGTCGTCGGTGGATGCTCGGCCAAGGCCACCGCCAAGGCGGCCTCGGCACGTTCGCCGATCTCGCGTTCGCGTGCGCGAAGTGCGGGACTGTCGTGGATGACCTGCCAGAACCTGAGTGCGCCGGGATGGAGTCCCAGCATGGGTTCGTTCTGCTGCAGCGCGGCCAGCAGGTCATCACGGACGACCTCCACCGGGCAGGTGCCAGGCGCTCGGTCGCGCACGAGCGCGGCGAGATGGCCTTCGGCCTCGGCCTGGCGGTCGAAGAACAGGTCCTCCTTGGTGGAGAAGTAGTTGAACACGGTGTTGGTGGACACCCCCGCGCGTCGCGCGACGTCGGCGACCGTGACCTGGTCGAAGCCGTGCTCCAGGAACAAGTCCAAGGCCGCGTCGGCGATCGCGGTGCGGGTCTGCTGCTTCTTGGTCTCTCGAAGTCCCACACCGCAAATGATAGCGTCACCACAAAATTGTGATGACACCAAGATTTTCTGGAGGAGTGACCTCATGGCCCTGACCTTCGGTATCTATCCGGGTGGCCTCCTGGGCGACGACAACGGAATCGTCCACCCGGTCCGACCAGACCTGCCGGACCGCATCGCCGACGCACTCGACACGCTGCAAGGCACAACCACCACGCTGTCGGTCCGCGCCTACCAGCCGTTCGCCGCCACCGTGACAGCGCAGGAGCCGCCCACGCCCGCCGACCCTCAGAAGTACCTTGAGGGCGGACGCAAACTCGACCTCGTGCTGCCCTTCAGGGAGCCGTCAGGGCGACTGGACGAGTGGCCTGAGTTCGTCCGCGAAGCCGTCCGTACCCACGGACCGCACCTGGCCTCCGTGCAGATCTGCGAGGAACCGAACGTCGATCTCCCCGTCCTGGACGGCAGCATCCCCAACGTCCTGAACGCCCTCGTTCAGGGAGTCGTTGCGGCCAAGCAGGAGGCCCGCGCTCTGGGCCACACAATTGCGGTCGGCTTCAACGCCGTGCCGACCTTCAATCCGGCCGATACCTTCTGGTCCGAGCTCGCCGCCCGGGCCGACGCGCGCTTCCTGGCCAGCCTGGACTACGTCGGTCTGGACTTCTTTCCCGACGTCTTCCGACCCATCGCCGCCGACCAGCTGGCAGAGGCGGTCACCGCCGTCCTCACCGCCTATCGGCGGACCGACCTGCCGAAGGCAGGCATCCCGGACACCGTCGCAATCCGCATCTGCGAGAACGGCTGGCCCACCGGACCCGACCGCCCCGAGCAGCGACAGGCCGCTGTCCTCGAAAACGTCGTCCGGACCGTCGCCGCCCTCGCGGCCGACCTCAACATCGACGGCTACTCGTTCTTCGCCCTGCGAGACGCCGACAGCGGCGCCGAGGGACTCTTCCACCACTTCGGCCTCCTGCGCGATGACTACACCCCCAAGCCGGCCTTCGAGACCTACCGGCGACTCATCGACGAACTGGGAAACGCACCGGCCGTCGCCGAGTGAGGTCTTCGTCCGCCGGGCGGCCCGAACCGCTGTCGCGTCTCATGAACAAAGCCTGGAATGCTGGTCTGGTAGAGCGACCGGTCGATCTGAGGGGACAGAGAGTGCCGATGTGGGAGCCGTCTGAGGTTGATCTCCAGCTCCTCCAGGAGGTGTTCGTGCGGGCCGCGGCGGCGTTCGGCTGCCAGACCGCCGATGGGGTTCGGGCTGAGGGCTGGAGGGGGCGGACCCTGAGCGGCAAGGTGACGGTGAACGGACTCGACAGGTGGCTTCGGGTGGTCGTCGCCCCAGCGGACAGGGTCAGTGAGAAGCTCTGGACGGGTAACGAGTCCGCGCAAGTCATCGCGGTGGCATCCCGGCCGGAATTGGTAGAGGTCCGTGACTGGGCTGAGGAGGGTCTCCGTTTCCGAGCCGAGCTTTCGACGTTCGTCGAAGCCGCCCCGGTCTCCGTGACGCCCGAGCTGCAGGGGCCTGTGCAGTTGTCGGAGAGCTGGTGGAAGGGGCTTGAGATGTCCCTCGACGCGGTGGCGGCGACCGCGACGGACCGGGTGTCGGTCCGTCAGGACCTGGTGAACCGGCGCCTGCAGTGGATCAGCGGCGGCCGAATCGACCCGGAAGTCGCCGTGTGGAAAGCCAGCCATGGTGATCTGCACTGGGCGAATCTGACGGCCCCGGCATGCGTTCTTCTCGATTGGGAGGGATGGGGGCTGGCGCTGGCGGGGTGGGATGTTGCAGTTCTCCGCGCGTACTCCTCTGGGATCTGATCGCCCAGCAGCACGACCAGATTCAAGTACGCCACTGCCCTCCGCCTGGGCACCGCGGAGGCCGAGCAGGTGCTTCGGCGCTTCACCCGCGGAGGACCCGGGCACCCCACCTACCAGGCCCTCGAAGAGCTGGGGCGCGCGGTGCGCATGATCTTCGCGTGTGGCCACCTCGCCCGCCCAGACCTGCGCCGGGAGATCCACGGCGGACTCCAGGTCGTGGAGAGCTGGAACAGGGGCTACTGCGCCAGTGCGCCGATCGCCTGCTCGGCCATCTGGATACCGACCGTTGCAGCCATGGTGGCTCCGGCTTCCAGCAGCCGATCCTTGATCGGACCAGATAGCTGGCGCAGCCGGCTCACGTGGGGAGCATCCGACGTGGCTTCCTCGTGCAGTTCCTGGGTGACGCGCTCCAATTCCATACGATCCGGCTCGTCCAGCCCAGAGCACCGCTGACCTGGTCCATGTAGCCAGCCAGTTGGATGAAGGCTCTCGGGCCGATGCCGGTGGAGTTGTTCTGGGTGAAGTTCTGCTGCTCGTCGACTATGACCCCTTGCGTGTTCGGCAAGTAGGTGTTGTAGACGACCGGGTCGCGGCGTTTGCCCTGCCCGGAGTCCTCCGCATACTTGGGCATGAGCTCCAGCACCTCCGTCAGATAGTCAAGCGCTATTGCAACGAATGCCGCGTGAATCCGTTGAAACAGAGAGGAGAACTTCCCGGAGTCGTAGTGTCCGATAACCTCCATGCCCTGGAGTCCGTCCGTTGCCTCGGCGAATCGTTGGGGAACCTCGGTCGTCAGAAATGCCGCGAGTGCGCGGTGGCACCGGAAGTCCCAGCCAGGTTCGAACGACGGGCTCGGGCTGAACCTGCCGTCCACCACCAGTTCGTAGTGAAGGCTGCCCTCCGATATCAACGCGGCGAGCTGATCAGCAACGGACGCCGCGACGACGTCATCACGAAGTCGGGCGAATGCCGGCGGCTTGTGGCGAGGCAGGGCCGGAGGAGAGATTGTCCGCAGGATGTTCGCCAACCCCACGAGACCGGCACGAAGTTCTCTCAGGCGTTCCTCCCGCCTATCGCGGGGCACTGAACCAGGGAAGGCGCCGTTCCAATACTTGCTAGGAAGGATATAGCCAAAAATCTGTCCGCCTGTCATGCTGCGGATGTCACCGCCCGCGGCACTGTAAGACGACCATCTCCCCTTGAACTTCTTGAAATCCCCAGGCAAGCGGGAGAGGATATTTTCCATGTTTACCAGCCAGTCGCGAAGGTCATATGGCACCCGTGGCGTGGCGTGGCGTGGCGTGGCGTGGCGTGGCGTGGCGTGGCGTGGCGTGGCATTTGCATGATGCTGCATCTGGTCGGCGATGCGGCCCGCAAGGTCCGTCAGGGCCTCGCTGATCACCAGGCGTGCAGCGTCGGGATCGGGTAGCCCTTGTGCGTTGGCCAGACGGCATTTGATCACTATGGCCTCAGTTCGCAGCGCACAGCAAGGGGCCAACCGCCGCCCGGCCGTGGGCGCGCGCTGAGCGGCACACGGACGTGGGCGGGTGCGGAAATAAATGTTGATCGAGGAGTATGAGCCAGGTCCAGACCTCTCTGAGGTCAAGGCGTTCGGCGAGCATGGCAGCCGCTCGGCATCCCCGAGCGGACCGACCCGCGCCGCTACCTCCACATCCCCAAGCGGTTCACCGACGACGACGTGCAGATACGCATCGACCTGCCCGCACACCTCAACTACAGCGAGGACGGATCGCGGACATCGTCGCCAAGAAGCTCGCCTTGGAGAACGTCTCCTTCTCCTGGCGACAGGCAGGAAGTCGCCCCCACCTGATCATCAAGAAGAAGCACCTGCCCCCGAGGGCGCTGGCCGCCTCCGATCCGGGGGTGCGTGAGATCCTCACCAAGATGCCCGAATTCGCGGCCCCGATCGGGCTCGGGGCGGGCAGGAAGAAGGTCACCGTTGATTTGGACCATGACTCCCCGCATGTCCTCATCTCCGCAGGTACCGGCGGCGACAAGTCCACCATCCTGCACGCCATCGCCTGCCGGTTCCTCCACAACGGCGCGCTCGCCTGGATCCTCGACTACAAGCGGCGGGTCTCCCACCTGTGGGCCCGCGACGTGCCCGGCGTGACGTACTGCCGCGACATCGCCGACATCCACACCGCGCTCATTTAGCTGGCCATGGAAGGCCGACGGCGGATCCGCCTCGCCGAAGCGCTGGGCGACGACATCCTCGAAAACCAGCCCTGGCGGGTCGGCCCGCGCCTAGTGATCCTGCTCGAAGAGGTCAACGCGACCATGGCGAAGCTGAAGCGCTACTGGGAGCGGATTCGCGAGACGGGGCGACCCGAAGGTCTCCCCGGCCGTCGACGCCCTCGCGGACATCCTGTTCATGGGCCGGGTGCTCCGCCTCCACGTCCTGCTGGTCGCGCAGTCCGCCATGGCCCGCGCGATCGGCGGACCGGAGATGCGCCGTATGAAGGACCTGACCACCTCGGTCGTCGCGCTGCTCGTCTCCGAAGCGTGCAATATCGGCCTGACCCCGGTGGTGAACCCGAACTACGAGGCGCTCACCCGGTCCCGGCTCGTGCACGTCGACCAGTACTCCCTGCGCGCGGACACCATCACCGCGGCGAACGCGAAGCTGATCGAGGCGCAGGCCGCCGTGCCCATCGTGCGGTTCTGGGGTGAGGGACTGCTCGCCTCGGTTGACGGACTGCGGTTCGTGGTCCCCGTCCGGACCGCCAACGCGGAGCCGTCGCCGAAGTACTTCGGCTTCAAGCGGGGCATCACCTGGCTCAACGCCGTCAACGACCAGGTCGTGGGCATCGGGCAGATGGTGGTGCACGGCACCCCGCGCGACTCCCTGCACATCCTGGACGCACTGCTGAACCTGGACGGCCGGGTGAAGCCGGAGATGGCGGCCATCGACAACGCCTCCTACTCCGACATGGTGTTCGGCCTGTTCAAGATCCTCGGCTACAACTTCTCCCCGCGCTTCCGCGACCTGGACGACCAGCGGTTCTGGCGCGCGACCATGCCCGGCGTCGAGACGAGCACGTACGGCGCGCTGGAGGACTTGGCCCGCAACCGCGTGAACCTGAACAAGGTGATCACGCGCTGGCCGGACATGCTGAAGGTCGTGGGCTCCCTGGCCACCAACCAGGCCTGGGCGTACGACCTGCTGCGGATGCTCGGCCGCGAGAACAGGCCGATCCCGCTGGGGCATGCGTTCGCCGAGTACGGGCGAATCGCCAAGACCGAGCACCTGCTCCGTGTCGTCGACCCGGTCGACGACACCTACCGGCGGCAGATGAACCGGCAGCTCACCGTGCAGGAATCCCGGCACAAGCTCGCCCGGGACGTGTGCCACGGCAAGCGCGGCACCATCCACCAGGCGTATTGGGATGGGATGGAGGACCAACTCGACTCACTCGGCCTGGTCCTCAACGCCATCGTGCTGTGGACGACGCGGTACATAGACGCCGCCGTCGCCCAACTCCGTGCCGAGGGCCACGAGATCCGGGACGAGGACATCGCCCGGTTCTCCCCGCTCAAGCACCGCAACCTGAACCTGCTCGGCCGCTACAGCTTCAGCGCCGGCGTCCCGGCCGCTGGCGCCCTGCGCCTGCTGCGCGACCCGGATACGCCCGAGCTCGACGAGGACGAGGACGAGGACGACGTGGACTGAAGTGCGCCCTCCCCCCTCCAGCGGCAGCGCGATGCTGTCCGGCCCGTGAGGAGGATCGGACCGGATTTTGGCGGTGGCGGGCTGAGGGCTCCGTTCGGTGCAGGCGTCCGTGCGTTCGTCTAACGGTGGTTTCGCCGGAAGGGACCGCGGCGGTGCCGTACTGTCCCGTGAAGCCGTGGCGAGCTGTTGGTGCTGGTGCTGGTGCTCGCGCGCTTGGCAGTCAGGATGGCTGGACTTGGTCGAAGAGGGCGAGGGCTTCGGCTGGGTTGGGGCTCACGAGGCGTTCCAGACCGGCCGTCGTGATCTTCGCCCACCTGCCGGCCCGTGCCCACATCTGTTCCTCGAAGGCGCGGACGGCCTCGTCCAGATCTCCAGGGCCGGTGGCGATGGACTCGGCGAGTTCTGCGCCTTCCAGCATCGCGAGGTTCGCGCCCACCCCCAGTGGGGGCATCAGATGGGCGGCGTCGCCCAGTAGCGTCACCCCGGGGACGTGGGTCCAGGTATGGGACACGGGCAGGACGTAGAAGGGGCGGTGGACGAAAGCCGTGCCGTGGCGGAGGAGGTCGAGGACGGGAGCGGCCCAGCCGTCGAACAGGGCCAGCAGGCTCGATCGCACGGCCTCGACGTCAGCCAGGTCCAGGTTCGTGTGCCAGTCCAGCGGCGCGCGGAATTTGGTGTACACCTTCACGTGGCCGCCGCAGTTGCGCTGGGCGACGAGGCTTCGGTTCACGCCGTACACAGCCACGGAACCGTCGCCGATCAACCGGGCGAGGTCGGGGTGGCGGGTGTCGACGTCGTCGAGGGAGGTCTCGATCGAGGTGACGCCGGTGTAGTGCGGTGTCACCGACGAGACTGCCGGGCGGATCCGGGACCAGGCGCCGTCCGCGCCGACCACGAGGTCGAACGTCTCCTGACGTCCGTCCGCGAAATCGACCAGTACGCCATCCCGGGTCCCCGGCACCACCTGCGTCACGCCCCGGCCCCACTGGACGTCGAGAGGGCCGAGCAGCAGGTCACGGAGTTGCCCGCGGTCAATTTCGGGATTGGCCCGGTCATCTGGACGGGGTTGCCAGTCGCGCAGGACGGTCCCGTCCGCGTCCAGGATGCGCATGGCCTGCCCCTCGGGGCGAGACAGCGCCTGGAACTCCGCCAGCAGCCCCGCCTTGTCCAGCGCGAGCTGGCCCAGCCCTTCGTGCAGGTCCAGCGTGCCGCCCGGGGGGCGGGCGTCGGGGGCGGGATCGCGTTCGAGGACGGCGACGGGGTAGCCATGGCGGTGCAGGACACGGGCGAAGGCAAGGCCGGCAGGGCCGCTCCCGACCACGGCGATACGATGTCTCATGTCGATACACTGTATTTCCCCATTGTGATGCAACGCAACAGAACGGTGTGACCATGACTGTGTGGGACCGGCCGGAGCCGCCGACTCGCCCCGTGCCGCTCGACCGGGAGCGGATCGTCGCCGCCGCGATCGCGCTGGCCGACGAGGGCGGGCTGGAGGCGGTGTCGGTGCGCAAGGTCGCCGCCCGGCTGAACGCCGGCCCGATGCGGCTGTACGGATACATCTCCACCAAGGAGGAGCTGTTCGACCTCATGGTGGACGAGGTCCAGGCCGAGATTCTCCCCGAGGAGTACCCCGGTGACTGGCGGGAGGCGCTGCGCGTCCTCGCCTGCCGCACCAGGCAGGCCGCTCTCCGTCACGAATGGCTGGCCGACGTGCTCGGCGGTCGCCCGACCCTGGGCCCGAACGGCCTCGCCGTGACCGAGGCCAAGCTGGCCGCCCTCGACGGCCTCGCCGACGTCGACACCGTCATGCGCGCTGTGGAGACTGTCAGCGCCTACGTCACCGGCGCGGTCAGGCGCGAGATCGCGAACCTGAGGGCCGAGCGCGCCACGGGCCTGTCCAAGCGCGACTGGCAGCGAGCCTCCGGCCCGCATGTGACGAGGATGTTGGCCACGGGCCGCTTCCCGGCGCTGACCAAGGCCGTGTACGACGGCACGGACGTGGACGCCGAGGCATCCTTCGCGACCGGCCTGGACTGGGTCCTCGATGCTGTGGCCGCCAAACTGCCCAGGCCGCCGGCGTGACGCTCAGCTCTTGCCGAAGGTGAGCGAGGTCGGGGTCGGTGTCCACGGGCCGTGCGGGCTTGCGCCGCCATCACTTCATAACGTTGGGGCGGCCATCGGGCTCACCGAAAGCCAGGACCGGAGGCTGCTGGACGTCCGGCTCGCCTGTCCGGACATCACTCGGGCCTGCGACCTCGCCCGTGCGTTCGCCGCTCTGGTCCGCCACCGGCGCGGATACCTACTGCTGGAGTGGATCCGCCAGGCCGAACAGGATGCCCCCAAAGCCGATGCAGGGCTTCGCCGGTTTCCTCCGCCAGGACCTCGACGCCGTCGCCGCCGGGCTCACCCTGCCGTGGAGCTCCGGCGTTGTCGAAGGGCACGTGAACCGGGTGAAAACCCTCAAGAGGGCCATGGATGGCCGGGCCTCGTTCGAGCTCCTCCGCACCCGCGTACTCACCCAACCATGATCATCATGGAACGGGCATCCTCAAACGCTCCTACGGAGGAACAGTGGGACCAGGCGAGGTAGTCTGCGGCGCATCTCGTCGTTGTCGTCGAAGTCGAAATCCTCGCCCATGTCGACGCTGTTGTCGCTCCCGGCATTCGCTCCTCGGAAGCCGTGCCATGCCTGGTAAAAGGCATCTGCATCGTCCGTGATCCGTTCGAACGCTCCGGCAGCTACATAGTTCACATCCTCGTAGAACAGAACCTCGGAGCGGGCCCGGGCGTTCACGGCCTGGAGCACGGCAGGGTGCCCAGCGAGGCTGTCGGGAGCAGCGGCCACACGTTCGTACCACTCACGGCCCAGGGCGATCACACCAGCGCGGAAGTCCATGAAACTGTCGTCGGAGCAGCCGCCCCCAACGAGGTAAGCGGCCGCCCACACATCCCAGCGCAACACGACCACGAACCGTGACTCAGCGTGTGCAGGTCACGCAAATTGAGCCAGAGCCGAATTACGTGACGCTGAAACCGCGCGGAGTGGGGAATTGCGTGATCGCTGACACGCCGAAGCTGCCGGTGAACAGGCCCTGCTCCTTGAGCCCTGCTGGACTTCAACGGGCTCAGCCACCGCACGCTCGCCCAGCAGGCACCCGGCTACTCCCACGTCACGTACGGGGCCGTCCTGCGCGGCGCACGCCCGCTGCGGGCGAAGATCCCCTACCAGATCCTCATCGGCTGCGGCGTCCACTCGATCCACAGCCAGGAGGCCTGGTTCCGGGTGCTGAGCAGCTTCTCGTGGAAGGAGGGTCTGGAGGGAGGCAAGCTGCTGGCCCGAGTGGGACAGCCTTTCCGGTACGCCGGCGACATCGACATGAAGATGCTCAAGGCCATCCTCGAGCGGCTGGAGCGGGGCCGCGGTCTGCTCATCGCCAACGCCGTGTCATACGACAGCGTCAGCGCCCTGCGCACCGCGTTCGAGGACATGCAGGCGCTGCTGCTGAGTTCCCTGCAGCGAGCGGAGGTCCGGATGCCGCACAAGCCTGAACTCGCCTTCAACCAGGTGGTGAACCAGCTGCACCTCAGCTCGGTCCCCAACCCGGCGGCCATCGCCGCGCTCGTACCGCTCGCGATGCCGTTCCACCCGCGACTGCGGACCCGGGTCGTCATGGCACTGAAGAATGCGGGCGAGCTGCTACGGAAGGCAGGCGCCGGCGAGCTCGACATCCGTGGCTGGCCCGGCCTTCGGACGCCGACACCGCCACTCCAACGCACCGCACGCGTCGCCTCGTGAAGCCTGCGACTGCCGGATGGCTGATCCACCGAGGGTGCTGCCGCATCCCAGGGCTGGATACGTCTGAGGGGCCAGCACATCGTGCTGGCCCCTCAGGCTTCAGTAGCGGGGACAGGATTTGAACCTGCGACCTCTGGGTTATGAGCCCAGCGAGCTACCGAGCTGCTCCACCCCGCGTCGGATTGCTCCACCCTACGCGATCCCTCCCGGCCCCGAGACCATGATCGCCTGCCTGCCCCGAGGTGCCGGCGGAGGCCGCCCGGCAGGCCGGCACGTCGGCTGTTGCTGCCGAGCCTGCCCCGCTGCGTACGGCGGCGTGAACACGTCGATCGTCTGTGAGGCCAACGGCCTTGGTGGCACGATGCGTTGGGACGAAAGGCGGGGTTTCGTGCGTGTGACAGGCGGCAGATTCAAACGGCGGTCCTGGGCGGTGCGGACTCGGAGGAGCCGCTGATGCTGCCGCTGGAGGCGATCGAGCTGGACGCCTTCCGCCGCCGTCACGAGCACGACACGTTCTGGTGCGGGCTGCTGCTCGGCGGCTGCGGCCTTCAGCTGACCACCAAGCTGTACACCGGCCGGGTCTGTTCCCTGTCAAGTTGGACGTGTTGACGTCGGAGGTGGCTCCAGGCGCAGGGTGAGAGTTGCGGAATCGCGTATCGAGGAGCCGACGAGTGGTGGGTGGACGGTTCGTGCTCTATGGCCCCGCCGTGAGACGCCATCCACGCGGACCAAGTCGCTGGGTACCTCTGGTGAGGGGGCGGATCCCATGAGTGTGTCGGGGGCCGTGCCCTCGCGTGCTGTTGTTTCAGCTGGTTGATGCTGGCAGGCGGAGGCGGCCGTCGTGGACTTCTGTGATCTGGTCGACGGCGGTGAGGTGGGCGCGGTCGTGGGTGACCAGGACGGTGGCGGTGGCCTGCTGGTGGGTGAGTTGGGTGATCAGGTGGATGACGGCGGCGCCGCGCTCGTGGTCGAGGGCGCTGGTGGGTTCGTCGACCAGGAGGACGGTGGGATCGTTCATCAGCGCGCGGGCGATGTTGACGCGCTGGCGCTGACCGCCGGAGAGCTGGTGGGGTCGGCGGTCGGCCTGGTCGGCCAGGCCCACCGCGTCGAGAAGTTCCATCGCCCGGATCCGGGCGGTGCGGGGCTTACGGCCGTCGATCTGGGCCATGACCTGTAGTTGCTCGGCGGCGGTGAGCGAGGGCAGGAGATTGGGCTGCTGGAAGATGATGCCGATCTTGTGGCGGCGCAGGTCGGTGAGTTCGCCGCGGGTCAGGTCGGTGGCGTCGGTGCCGTCGATGGTGACGGTGCCGGTGTCGGGGGTGATGAGGGTGGCGGCGACGGCGAGGAGGCTGGACTTGCCGGAGCCGGAGGGGCCGACGACGGCGGTGAGACTGCCCTTGGGCACGTCCAGGGTGACGTGGTCGAGGGCGGTCAGGCTGCCCTCGCCGTCGGGGTAGGTGAGGGTGATGTCGGTCAGGTTGAGGCTCATCGGGCGCTCCCCAGGGCGGTCAGCGGGTCGACGGAGGTGATACGGCGGATGGACAGGGCAGCTCCGAGGGCGCCGAGCGCGATCATCACGACGGCCGGGACGAGGACGGTGGTGGGGGTGAGGAGGAACGGCACGGCGCTGCCTGCGGCGAGGGCGCCGAGGCCGGCGGCGATGCCGGTGCCGATCAGGGTGCCGCCGGCGAGCAGGACGACGGCCTGGCCGAGGGCGTCCTTGAGGAGGTTCGTGGTGGAGGCGCCCAGGGCCTTGAGGACGGCGACGTCGCCGCTGCGCTGGATGGTCCAGACGGTGAAGAAGGCCCCGATGACCAGGGCGGAGATGGCGAACAGGAAACCGCGCATCAGCTGCAGGGAGCCGTTTTCGGAGGTGTAGGACCCGATCGCGGACAGCGAGTCGTCGTTGGAGACCGTCTTGGTGCCGGCCTGCTGGTCGGTAGCAGCCAGATCGGCACCGGAGGCGGCGTTCACGGCGATGACGGTGGCCGTCGGGCTCTCACCACTACTCGCGGGCGGCGCGGTCTTCTGCCAGGTGTCCAGGCTGGTCCAGATGACCGGGGTGTGGCTGAAGAAGGCATCGCCCTGCACCGCGGCCACCCTCAGCTGCTGCCCGGCCAGGGTGAAGGAGTCGCCGGGCTCCACGCCGAGGTCGTCGGCAGCCGTGATGGACAGCACCACCGACTGGTCCTCGATCTTGCTGCTGTCCGGGGCGAGGCGGGAGCCGGGCTGGACGCCGAAGACGGAGACGCCAGTGCTCTGGTCCCCGGCGGTGGCCTTGGTGGTGCTGATCCCCAACGGTTCGGCGCTGGTGACGCCGGGGGCTTTGGCCCATTGCTGCCACTGCGCTTCAGTAACGGTGGAGTTGGAGTACGACAGGTCCTGTCCGCCGCTGGGAGTCTGGAAGGCGATCTTGTCAGCGGGCAAGCCGGTGATCGCGGAGATGTTCTGCTGGCCGAGTCCGGCCGTCAGTCCGGACAGCAGTCCGACCAGCAGGGTGATCAGCACGATGACGGTGCCCATCAGGGCGAAGCGACCCTTGGCGAACTTGAGGTCTCTCCAGGCAACGAACACGGCCTTGACCTGTCCTTTCCGAGGGGAAGCGGTATGCCTCCACCCTCGCCGCCGGCCCCTCGTGCGCGCGTCTGGCGCAGGACGGCAGTTCGCGGGCCGGAAGACGGCACGCGGGTTATAACTTTCGATGGACGCCCCAGGGGGCCTGTCTTCGTAGCCTGGGAGGCACTGTGAACACTCCTGCTCCCACGCTGACCCCGACGACCCGGGCCCTGGCCTGGTGCCTGCACCTGCTGATCATCGGCCTGCTCGTCCTGGCCGCCGGCCGGGCCCTGGCCGACAGCCGGGCTGATGCCGGGAAGATCGTCGCCGCAGCCGCGGCCTGCGCTGCGGTGTACGCGGCCGGGCCGCTCCTGCCCCACATCCGCTCCTCCCGGCCCGCCGCCGCCTGGTGGCTGGCCTCTGTGGGCGCCGTGTGGCTGGTGCTGCTTGCCCTGTCCGCCGCCGCCGTGTGGGTAGCCTTCCCGCTGTACTTCCTCCAGCTCCACCTACTGCCCCGCCGCGCCGGACTGGCCGCGGTCGCCGCCACCACAGCGGCGGCTATCGCCGGGTTCGCCGCCCACCAGCACTCCTTCAGCCCCGCGATGGCGATCGGCCCCGCTCTCGGCGCCGCCGTCGCCACCGCGGTGGTACGGGGCTACCAAGCCCTATACCGGGAGAGCGAACAGCGCAGGCACCTTATCGAGGAGCTCACCGCCACCCGCGCCGACCTCGCCCGGGCCCAGCACACCGCCGGGGTGCTCGCCGAACGCGAGCGCCTGGCCCGCGAGATTCACGACACGCTCGCCCAGGGCCTCTCCAGCATCCAGCTGCTGCTGCGTGCTGCCGAACGAGCTCTGCCCGGCCGCCCCGAGGCCGCCGCCCAGCACGTCGGCCAAGCCCGGCAGGCGGCCGTGGACAGCCTTGCCGAGGCCCGCCGCTTCGTCGCCGCTCTCACCCCACCCACTCTGGAAGGCACCACCCTGGCCGCCGCACTGGAACGCCTGTGCACCACGACCAGCAGCCGCCACCGCCTTACCGCAAGCTTTCACCTCACCGGCGACCCCGTACCACTGCCGACGGCTCACGAGGTCGCCCTGCTGCGCATCGCCCAGTCCGCCCTTGCCAACACCGTCCGCCACTCCCGCGCCACCACCGCCGAGATCACCCTCAGTTACCTCGGCGACCACATCGCCCTCGACGTCGTCGACAACGGGCGCGGTTTCGCCCCCGCCGAACTGCCCGCGCCCGACCCCGAAAGTGGCGGCTTCGGCCTGCCAGCCATGCGTGCCCGCATGCGTGCCCTCGGCGGCACCCTGACCATCGAGTCTGCCCCCGGCCACGGCACCGCCCTGGCCGCCCAGCTGCCCCCCGCCCTGCCCGCCGAGTCCCAGCCCGAGGCCCGCCCGTGACCGACAACGCCCCCATCCGACTCCTGCTGGCCGACGACCACCCCGTGGTGAGGGCCGGCCTGCGCGCTGTACTGGAAACCGAACCCGGCCTCATCGTCGTGGCCGAAGCCGCCAACGCCGAGGACGCCATCATCCGGGCCGCCGAGGGCGACATCGATGTCGTGCTGATGGACCTACAGTTCGGGAAGGGCATGGGCGGCGCCGAAGCCACCGCCCAGATCACCGCCCGACCAGACGCGCCCCGCGTGCTGATCGTCACCACCTACGACTCCGACGCCGACACCCTGCCCGCCATCGAGGCCGGCGCCACCGGCTACCTCCTCAAGGACGCGCCACCCGAGGACCTGGCCGCCGCCGTACGCACGGCGGCGGCGGGCCGTACTACGCTCGCGCCCACCGTCGCGGACCGGCTGATGAACCGGCTCCGCACTCCAGGCACCACCCTGACCAGGCGCGAGACCGAAGTCCTCGCCCTGGTCGCCGATGGCCTGTCCAACCAGGCCATCGGCGACCGCCTCCACCTGACCGAAGGCACCGTCAAGTCCCACCTGGCCCGCATCTACGCCAAGCTCGGCGTCGACTCACGCACCGCCGCCGTCGCCACTGCAACCGGCCTCGGCCTCATCCGCCGCTGAGTGGGCACGTGCGACCGCGCTGGTGAGGAGGATGCGGACATTGCGGTGTTGTTCGGCGACCCGCTGGCGCAAGGAGCTACCGACGAAATGCGGCGCTCGGGGTGACGGATTGAGTCGAGCATCAGTCGGTGGGACGGCCTCCTCGTGTGCGGCGGCGTGAGCGCCGCGCGGGGGTCCCAGTTTGGGAGCGTGGCCGTTGCCGCGGGATCGCCGACAGTGGGCGGTGGACGAACTCGGTGGCCGCGGTAAGGGCTTGGCGGGCCTCATTCGTCGTCGCGGGCTGGTTTCGCTCCCGGACCAGCTTGTGGATCTCTCGTACGAAGCTTGTCAGCAGATCCGTCAGGTTGGCCTTCTCCGGGTCGGTCCTGCGGTTGTCGACGACTTCGGCGATGTCGTCGAGCCACCACTGCGCCATGTCCTCGACTA
The DNA here is from genome assembly GCF_040634475.1 of Streptomyces sp. NPDC007095. NCBI lineage: Bacteria > Bacillati > Actinomycetota > Actinomycetes > Kitasatosporales > Streptomycetaceae > Streptomyces > Streptomyces sp. NPDC007095. The sequence continues at coordinate 7,412 of NZ_JBEYFS010000115.1, read as the reverse complement.
CGAGACCGTCTCTGTGCTCCAAGAGCTGGTGGCACAGCCCTGGATCCAGCAGCGCCGTCGGAACGCCTCCCGGAACTCCTCCACGGAGCCCGGGTCACGGACATCAGACCAGGCCCGCGGATCCATCCGCGCGACCTCCACGAGCGCCATCACCTCCCGCCGGGCCTGGTCGCCCGGCAGCTGCGCCATGACCTCCACCGCGAGCTCCTCCACCACCACGCCGTACCGCATCCCGCACACCCCGTGCGATCGACTCGGGCAGCAGCGTACGGAGGAACGGCCGATCGCGTTCGGGCCTGTGGATAACCCGGATTTCGCGGCGTGGTTGCCCCGACCACTGGAACCAGACCATGGCCCCGACCACGGTCCGGCCGTGCCGCGTCCAGCCCCGACCACGGCTGGTCAGCGTCGGGTTCGTCCCGCAGGAGCGACCCGCTATGCTGCCAGACGGCTAGGCGCGTACAGCCCCCCGCCGTCAGCTCCCACGCAGCAGGCGATCCCGGGTGAAGGTCTCACAGGCCCGCGTTCCCCGTAGATCATCAAACGCATCGAGCAACCGGGGCGGGCACGGCGTGGGCAAGGTCCGCCGGAATCCGAGACGACGATGCCGAAGCAGCAGCCCCGCGCCGCGCAGCTCGCCCGTCAGATCCAGGCCGTGACCGGCCTGCCGTACACCCGATGCCTCAAGATGTGCGAGCCCTTCGAGGGCAGCTGGGTCCGCCTTGCCCGCGAACTGCGGGCGGCGGGCCTGATCGAGGTCGCCGACTACCTCCTGGCCGTCGACGCCGTGACCACAGAGGCGAGCACTTGGTTCTCCGCAGGAGGGGAGATTCAGGGGCTCTTCTACTACACCGACAACAAGCGGGTCCAGCGGACGTATGACGCCTGCTCAGACGCCGCTGACGCAGCCCTGAACCGGGCCGGGTTCGACAGGCACTCGTGAGACTCCGACGCCGAGGCGTACCACGCGGCCTTCCTCGCCCTGTCGAAGGCCGGGACGCCGCCCGACGACCGTACGCTCGCCCGCGCCGCCCTCGACGTCTTCGCCGACGACGCGACGTGGTGCTCGGACGTCATCCGCTCCAGGGGGCGGGCCCCCTTCACGTACGACACCGCCGTCGGCCTCACCGGCCCCGGCACGTCGACCGCCGTGGCCGCCAGGAAGGCCGCCCGTGCAATTGCCCGCGCGGCCGCCGTCCCGTTCAACGGGGATGAGGAGTGGTACGAAGCGGCAGGGATCATGGTCGAGGTGATGTGGCATGCGGTCGAGGCCGCCGGACTGTCGCCGCTGGAGGGGCGCCCAAACTGCCAGGACCACCTTCGGGACTTCATGGACGGTGAGATCCCCCAGCGGTGACAGGGCGGCGGGGCGGCCGGACTACTGTAACCAGTCCAGCAGGACGACCGCCTCGCCAGTTACCCGACCCGGCGAGCTCGTCAGGTTGCGCTGGCTGTTGCGACAAGTGTTGCGTCAAATGTTGCGCTGAGCGTTGCGGGACCTGTAGATCCCCTCTCGCATCTGTGCAGGTCAGTACGCGGTTTTGGCGTGGTCGGGCTGCTGACATCCCCGTTGCGGCCGCTTTTGCCTATGTCCCTGGCTGGAGTTGAAGAGAGGGAGGGCGGGATGGGCGGCGCGGACGCGGCCGGGGATCGGGGCGCGCTCGCTCGTGTTGCGCGTCGGCGGAGCCTCCGCGCTGCGCCGCCGTCAGCGCGGCGGTGACGTCAGGCGGGGGACGTCGGCAGGGGAGAGGTCGGGGCGGGCGCGGTGCCGGCGTGCGGGGTGGCGCCACCGGCCGGAGGCGTCTCGAGCGACGCCGACTTCCACCACCAGCTCGGGTTCAACCAGCATCAGTGGTTCCCCTTCCCAGACCAGAGACCTCCCCCTAACAGTGGCTCCGCAGCCCTCCGGGCGGGGACGCAGAACCTCACTTCCTGGCCCGCATAGTTTTGAACAACCTCCGATGAAGTCGGGCATTTACGGCATGGAGACACCGTGTTAAGCCTTGCCAACATCATCTGCTGGCGGCGCCTCAAAGACAGTGCTGATCTGAGCCCTCAGCCCGAACCGGCGACCAGCGCCTCGCCGAGCGGGGTGCGCCGGTAGAGCACCGACCGTCCGGACCGGGCGCGGACGAGCAGCCCCGCGCCTCGCAGGATGGCGAGGTGGTCTCCCACCGCGCCGGGTGCCATGGCGAGGCTTCGGGCGAGGTGGCTGGTACTGGCCGGGGCGTCCAGCGCCAACAGCAGCCGGGCTCGGGCCCGGCCGACCAGAGCGGTCAGCCCGTCCGGTTGGGGGACGGTCGCCTGTTCGCCCCACAGGGCGGCGGTGCCGCGGGCAGGATAGACCAAGGTCCTGGGCCAGGGGTCTTCCAGGTGGGCGGCGATATTCCCGACGAAGACCGAAGGGATCAGCAGTAGCCCGTCGCCGGCGAGGCGGACGTTTCCGACTGGGGGGAAGAAGCCGATCTCGATACCGCCGGCGCGCCAGGCGATGCTCGGGTGCAGGCTCTCGATGGTCGTGGCCCATCCGTGTTCGCCGATCACACCCACCCGGTGCACGACATCGCGCTCACAGATCGCGCGCAGTTGCGGCCAGTCCGGGGCGAGCAGCTCGTGCCACGCCTGGTCCATCGCCTCGGCGATCCTGGAGACGGCGTCCGTGGAGTCCAGCACTGCGCGTACGCGGGGATCATGGGCGGACGGGCCGGTCGCGGTGGCGGCGAATTCGTGGCGGGCCGCTTCCAGCGGTGTGGCCCGGATCACGGCCAGGTCGTCAGCCCAGGTCTGGTTGAGGCCGCGCGGGGGCGGGGCGACGAAGTTCGGTCCGGATTGCGGGGTGTGCAGGGCGAGAGCGGCGTCCAGTTCGGTCTCGCGGCGAAGCCGTTCAAAGGCCGGCAGGAGCCGGGTGGCCCAGGCTCGCGGCAGCGGCCGGTTCTGGCCAGCGAGCGAGCGTAGCAGTAAGCAGAGGTCCATCGCGGGCGACAGTGCGAAGCGGCTGCGCAGCAGGTCCTCGACGGAGACTTCGAAGCGGAGCACCCTGCGATGCTACCGCCGGACGTCTGTTCCGATTCGTCCAGCGACGAATCATTGGTGAGTGGCGTGGGCGCACGGCGAGGCTGCGTGTCATGACCCCAACCGCCGAACCCGCGCAGGGCAACCACCGTGCCACCTACCGGGAGGTACTGGCCGAGCCGCGATTCCGGCTGCTCTTCTCGACCCGCACCGTCGCGATCACTGCGGGCTCGCTGCGGATCACCACGTTCTCGGTGCTGGTCTTCGCGGCCACCGGCTCCGCGCTGTTGAGCGCACTGGCCTTCGGCATCGGCTTTCTCCCGCAGTTGTTCGGCTCGCTGCTGCTGGGCTCACTGGCCGACCAACTGCCGCCCCGCGCGCTCATCGCCAGCGGCTACGCCTTGGAGTGCGCCGCCGCCCTGCTGCTCGCCCTGGTGTGGATGCCGATCGCGGCAAGCCTCGGTGTCGTGGCGCTGGTCGCCCTCGCCACACCGGTGTTCGGCGGCGCGTCGAGTCGGCTGGTCGCGCAGTCGCTGGAGGGCGACGCCTATGTACTTGGCCGTTCACTGAACAACATCGCTGCCTCCGGCGCGCAATTGTTCGGTCTGGCGCTGGGAGGTGCGGTCGTCGCGGTACTCGGCCCGCACCGGGCGCTCGCGGTCAGCGCCGCCCTCTACCTCGGCTGCGCGCTCGCTATCCGCATCCGGCTACCCCGGCTGGAGCTGGGAGAGTTCGGCGGCACACCCGGCAGCGCTCGGGGCGATGGCGGGGCCGTCCGGGCAAGCCTGCACGGTGCCGGCCTGCTGCTGCGCGGACACACGGTACGACGACTGATGCTGGCCCAGTGGCTACCGCCCGCGTTCGTAGCGGGCGCGGAAGGTCTGATCGTCGCCTACGCGGGAGGACGCCACTTCGCGCCCGGCTGGTACGCGGTGCTGATGGGCTGTCTGCCGGTCGGCATGCTGGTCGGTGACCTGCTGGTGGGTCGACTGCTACGGCCGCCCACCCGGGAGCGACTGGTAGTCCCGTTGATTGCGCTGATGGGACTGCCGCTGGTCGGCTTCGCTGCCGAGCCCGGAGTGGGCGTCTCGTCCTGTCTGCTGCTGCTCTGCGGCTTCGGATTCGCCAACGGTCTCGGCCTGCAACGGCCGTTCCTGGACGCCCTGCCGCAGGATGGCCAGGGCCAGGCCTTCGGTCTGCTCGGCTCCGGCAGCATGACGCTTCAGGGCGTCGGGCCGGTCTGCTTCGGCTCGGTGGCCGCAGGCATCGGAACAGGCGGCGCAATCGCCCTGGCAGGCGGCGCGGCGGCGCTTACCGCCGGCTGGATTCTCACCTGGCACCCGCCCACCTCCCCGGTCCCCGTCCCGAACTACTCAACGGGATCAGGGAACGGCACCGAACAGCATGCGTGTAGTTGTCCTGCGCAGTAACCGTCGCCGGTCGGGTCGGCCGCGAGCCGTCACACACCCCACCCCCACCCCCACGTCTCTCTGACAGACAGTCATTCCCGTTAGCTCATTGTGTCAGGAGCCCTAAGCTTCGGCTCTGCCAGCCGTTGCGGACCACGTGCGGGATCTTGAGACCACGAACAGCCCATGGAAGGTTCATGCCGCATGATCGATAAATTCGCGAAGGACAACCTGCACGGGAGACTGCGGCGGGACCGCGAGGCGCTGCTCTGGAAACTCGACGGCTTGTCCGAATACGACGCCCGCCGACCTTTGACGGCGACCGGGACCAACCTGATCGGCCTGGTCAAGCACGTGGCCACCGTCGAGGCCAGGTACTTCGGCGAGGTCTTCGACCGCCCTTCCCCGGAATCGCTGTCCCGGTGGCAGGACTCCGACGGCAGCGATCTGTGGGCGACCGAGGACGAGACCCGCGATCAGATCATCGGGTTCTACCGGCGCACGTGGGAACACTCGGACGCGACGATCAACGAGCTTCCCCTCGACGCCCCCGGCCACGTGCCGTGGTGGCCGGAGCCTTATGCCGACACGAACCTGTTCGCCATCATGGTCCATGTCCTCGGCGAGTCCATCCGGCATGCCGGGCACGCCGATATCCTGCGCGAGGGCCTCGACGGCCGGACCGGGCTGCGCGCCGAACACGAGAAGCAGATCGACGAGGAAGCCCGTGCAGCCTACTGCGCGAAGATCGAGCAGGCCGCCAGGTCGGCCGCATCAATCGAGGCTTAGAGGCCGCACAGATAGGCACGGTGGTGGTACCTCGGTAGCAAAGCAGGCACAGGTCTTGGTGATCATGGAGTTGCGACGCTCTGTGATCACCGGGGAGACCTGTGCCTGTACTTCCATCATGGCTGACCGAACCGCTCTGGGGCCAATTCGCCGCCCTGTTGCCCGAGCGGTCGACCTACGCACCGACGCATCCGCTGGGCTGCCACCGCCCACGCATCAGCGACCGGATCGTCTTCGACAAGATGCTGCAGCTCCTGCGATTCGGCTGCTCCTACCAGGCGATCGCCGACACGACCTGCTCGGGCACCACGATCCGCAACCGCCGCGACGAGTGGATCCGGCTCGGCATCTTCGCCAAACTCAAGCAAATCGCCCTGGAGTCCTACGACCGGATCGTCGGCCTCCTCCTCGGCCAGATCGCCGTCGACGGCTCGATCACCAAAGCCCCCGGCGGCGGAGAGGTCGCGGGGCGCTCACCGGTCGATCGCGGCAAACAGGGCCTGAAACGCTCGGGCATGACGGATGGTTACGGAATTCCGTTGGGGCGCGTGCTGGCCGGAGCGAACCGTCACGACTCCCCGCTACTCGCCCCGACCCTGGACTGCCTGGACGACCTGGGACCGCTCCCTGCCGACATCACCGTGCACCTGGACGCCGGCTACGACTCGGACAAGACCCGCACCCTGCTCGACGAACGCGGCCTGCACGGCCGCATCGCGCACAGGGGTGAGAAGGCGCCCATCCAGGCAAGCCAGAGGTGGCACGTCGAACGGACCCACGCCTGGCAGAACGCCTTCCACCGCCTCGCCCGCTGCTACGAACGCCGAGCCACCGTAATCAATGTCTTCTTCGACCTCGCCGACACCATCATCACCGTGCGCAGTCTGATCCGCCGAGCGTGGACCACTCACCGCTGGGAGGACCGTCCCCGCCGCCGCCCATGACGGACCACCATCCACGCCAGCTCCAAGTCGCGTGCGCGAGAAGCGCTCGGCGGGACCCAAACGGAGCCTTCCCCGGCCACGGAGCCCGCGCCTGCTCATTCAGGGAGCTTCGCAGTGGTCCATGGGCCGTACCAGTGCAGCCAGGCGGCAAGACCTGGCTGGTAACTTGACCCCATGACGGTGGCGTTGATCGACTCAGGATTTGGCCTCCTTTCCACTACAGGCTGGCTTCGGCACCTGGCCCCGGAACTCGATCTGCTTCTGCTTCTGGACCCCGACGGCGCTCCCTGGGGATCGAGAACGGCCTCCTTCGTTACGGACCGCCTGTTCACCGCCGCTCAATTGGCCGTCCAGCGGGGCGCGGAGGCCATCGTGGTCCCCTGCAACACCGCCACCGCCACCGTCACCGCGATCGACGCTCTGCGCGAGAGGTTCGAACCGCGCGTACCCGTGATCGGAACCGTGCCCGCGGTGAAATCGGCCGCAGCAACCGGCCAAGGCATCGCCGTGTGGGCAACCGTCCGGACCACGTCGAGTGACTACCAGGATCGCCTGATCGCGGACTACGCGAACGGCATGCCGGTCGCGCGTGTCGCATGCCCCGGTCTGGCCGAGGCGATCGACCACGGCGACATGGCCGCAGCAACGGAAGCGATTACCGACGCAGCCGAGCGAACCCCCAAAAATTGCGACTCAGTGGTGCTGGGATGCACGCACTACCCCCTGGTGGCGCCAGAGATTCTGCAGAGCCTGCCCACCGGAACCACCCTGTACGACAGCGCGGAGGCAGTCGCCCGCCAAACACTGCGGCGATTGGACAGAACCACGGAATCGCACAGCACCATGGGCTCCATCGACGTGGTACTCAGCGGTCGCCGAGGAAACCTCCCAACAGGCGCCCACGCCTACCCAGTGGGCCGCGCCCTTGCCGCAGCAGGGCGAGTACCCAGCGAAATTCTCCTCTCCGCCGTAACTCGCTCCCCGATGGCTGCACCGGCGATCTGAGCAAGCCCCAGATCGTCTGCACCTTCTCGGCCAGGCGTACAGTCACTCCGCTCCAGGCAGACCCCGGTGATGACAGAGCGTGGCAACTACGTGATCGCACAGGGCCTGTGCCTATCTCGTGACAGGGCTCCCCACCGCGCCTATCTGCGCGACCTCTTAGTAGCTGTTGTCGTTCCGATCTTGAGGGGTGTGTGTCGAACGGGAGTCTCGATCGGGTGATCGCAACTGGTCGCGGGCATGAAGGCAGGGCCTC
>NZ_JBEYFS010000114.1:0-36777 GCF_040634475.1 Streptomyces sp. NPDC007095 | reverse complement strand
GCCCTCGTACTGGACGTACTTGGGTCTGTGCCTGGTGCGGTGAGAGTGCGTGCATGGCGTCGCGGGGCAGACGGGAATTTGACGACAGGGCCTAGTGCTCGGGGTGCAGCAGCAGCCGCGTCAGCTGGTCGGCGGTGCCGCCGGCGCGGGCGATGTGGCAGGCGATGGCGGCGGTGACCCGGTGCCCGTGCTCGGCCGCGCCCTGACGGTCCTGGCACAGGGCCAGGGTCCGGCCGTCGGAGCCGAGCCCGCTGTAGCTGCCCGCCGCGTAACGGCCGGTGAGGTCGCCGAGCAGGACACGAGATCGGCCGCGGCCCGCGGGGAGCTGGGAGAGGCCCGGGAGGCCGCGTGTGAGAGGAAGGTGCGGCTGGGGGAGTGGCTGGTGGGTGCTGTCTGGCACGGTGGGGTCGTCTCGCAAGGATGGGGAGGCCACCCAGGCCCGCTAGAACCACGGGTGGTGTCCGGGACCGACCTCCACCGGTGCCAGTGAGGTCCCCCAGGATTGCCGTCCTGGAAGCACTCATACATCTGGCCTCGCGTGGAGGCGGGCGTCCCCATCACGGCTCGGCCGGGGCGAAACCGAGCGCTGCCAGAGGTCTCACCCCGGATCGACGCCGCCAGACCCGGGCCGCCCAGAGCCGGAACAGGGAGCGACTGCCTCTGACCGACTGTGAGCGGCCCCGGTTGTGGGTGTCAACGCCGAGCAGGACTTCCTCGGCCCGCGTGACGACCTGCCGTATGCCGCGAACTACCACTACATGCTGACGGGCTCGGAGCCGGACCCTGCGCGGGCCCGTGCGGTCGAGCAGTACTTGCTATCAACCATGGATCACGGATTCAATGCGTCAACCTTCACCGCGCGGGTGGTCGCGTCGACGGGGGCGGACGTGGCCGCGTTCCTGGTGGGTGCGGTCGGGGCGCTGTCGGGCCCGCTGCACGGCGGTGCGCCGAGCCGGGCCCTGGACACCCTCGACGCGATCGGCACTTCCGACCGCATCGCCCCCTGGATCCACCTTCGCCGCGGCCCGCGTCGTCGGCTGGAGCGCCAACATCCTGGAACAGGCGGAGGACCCGAAGATCATCCGTCCGGCGGCACGGTATGTGGGGCCGGTTCCGCCGGTGCCGGTCCCGGCGGCCGGCTGACGCGATCCAGTGTCGTGACACGTGAAGGGCCCGGCATCGCGTCGATGCCGGGCCTGGACGTCGTGGCCCAAGGGGTACCGGGCGGAACTCCGGCCTTCAGATGCCCGCGATCGGTTCCTGGAGCCGTGCCAGGATCAATCCCTGGATCGATTCCTGGCGGCCGTGACGTCAAGCATCCGGGATGTCCTTCTTCGCGCGGAGCAGGGTCTCGCGCGTGATGATGACGATCCGCTCATAGTCGGCTCGTGCGGCGTCGGGCGGAAGCTCGGGGTCGAGTTCCTTGGTGGCCTCGCGCCCAATGACAGCGAAGCTGCCGTCACTGAGTTCGAAGATGTCGGGGCACGACTGACCAGTGGCGCTGCCGCGCTCGCGTGGTGTAGCCCCGACACGTCGCACGATTTTCACGGAGTGGTACCAACCTTATGGCTCGGACTGATGGGTGCCTCCGAGCTGTGGGGTCCTCGGAGCGTGCCTGTCTCCGAGCGGAGATGTTCGTCGGAGGCAGCAAGGTGTCTCCGAGCGCAGGGGTGTTCGTCGGAGTGGAGTGGCCGGAAATCTGGCCAGGCGACAACATAGCGGCTTCTGTTGCCCATGGTGCGCAAAGCAACAACAAGCAGTCGGCGATTCCTGCATCTCGCCTTGACGACACCTGGCATTGGGGTGATGGGTGTGCGCATCGGGGTCACGGCCGGCGTACCTCCCGCGCGCTGGGTGTCCGGGCCGTGTCGCCGCCGGATGCGTGGTGGCCTCCGGAGCTATGGCCGACGCCGGAACACCTTTTCCAAGGTGCTGCGGATGCGTGCCCGGACGCGACACGCGTCGCCCCGTCGGCCGGCGTTGGGGGCTCGGGCGGGGGACCGGTACGGCTCCGAGCGCAGGGGTGTTCGTCGGAGTGGAGTGGCCGGAAATCTGGCCAGGCGACAACATAGCGGCTTCTGTTGCCCATGGTGCGCAAAGCAACAACAAGCGGTCGAGCGTAAGCCAGTGCCTGCCTTGCAGGGGGTGCGCGGGTCGTGTGCGGCGCGCGCGACGGTGGCGGGCGGCGCCAGGGGTCACGGCGATTCTTCGTCGGGCTCTCCCACGACCCACCATTCGTCGGTGTCGGAATCAGTCTGATCCTGTATCAGGCTGTCCATCATCCGGCCCAGTTCGGCCTCTTCGGAGGAGTCGGGCAGACTCTTGCGGTGGTGCTCCGTCGCCACCCAGTACGCCCGGAAGATCTGGTTCTGGCACATGATGCGGAAGTGGCCGTGCAGCTCCGCACGCGTCAGGGCCCCGATCCGGTGGAAGTACAGGGCGTTGATGTAGAGGGCGTTGGCGAAGAGGTACTGCCGTTGCTCCTCGGAGGTGATCTCCGTCTCGTACGTGTTCAGGACCGCGGCGAGGGCTGGATCGTCCATGGCCTTGCACAGCAGATCGAAATGGAGCCGGTGCTGCTCGGTGAGCACAGCGCGCCTGCGCTGCCGTGAGCTGCGTTCCGCGACGGCGTTGGCCGCGAGGGCGAGCTTGGCCCAGGCACCTGAGCCAAGCCTCTGTATCGCGGAATTCTGTGTGGCCATGTCAACCCCCGAATCAGGCGACCGTTCCGCCGGTCGTCGGTTGTGGGGCGACAGGGAGCGGACCGGCGAGCGGTGGGCGGCGCGCTTGCCGTCTCCCAGTTTTGCCGAGCGGCTCTGATCGGCGGGGAGGCGGAGAGGAGGCGCACGGAGGGAAGTGCGGGTCGCGTTTACCGGCGCCATGCCCAACGTGTGCCCCGCGAGCGCCGCTAACAATCGTTCACTTCGCGGGGATTCCTCCCACTCGTATCCTTGGTCGGCAGCCATTCTCCGTACGAGCGCCGGTCCACGAGCCGTCCTCGTCCCAGAGCCGGTTCATGAGCCGGTGCACGCGTCGGTGTGAAAGAGGTCGCCCGTTGAGCCAGCCCAGCCCGCAGCAGGTCCCGGTCGACCAGACCCCACGGCAGGCCCCGATCGACCAGACCTCCGGTGACCAGGTCCACGCCGGGGGAATTTCCGCCCGGCAGATCCCGGTCGTCGTCCTCGCCGGCTTTCTCGGCTCGGGCAAGACCACCCTGCTCAACCACCTCCTGCACCGCAGCGGAGGCAGCCGCATCGGTGCCGTCGTCAACGACTTCGGGGCGATCGAGATCGACGCGATGGCCGTGGCCGGGGCGCTGGGGGACTCCACCGTCTCGCTGGGGAACGGATGCCTGTGCTGCGCCGTCGACGCCAGTGAGCTCGACGAGTATCTCGAGCGGCTGACCCGGCCCTCGGCCCGTGTCGACGTTATCGTCATCGAGGCGAGCGGCCTCGCCGAGCCCCAGGAGCTCGTGCGGATGGTGCTGGCCAGTGAGCATCCGCGGATCGTCTACGGCGGGCTCGTCGAGGTGGTCGACGCGGCCGAGTTCGACGGTACGCGCGAGAAGCATCCCGAGATCGACCGGCATCTCGCCCTCGCCGATCTCGTCGTCGTCAACAAGATCGACCGTGCCGACGACGGCGAGCGCGTGCTGCGCACCGTACGCGAGCTCGTCGACCGGGCCGCTGTCGTGCCCGCCATCTACGGCCGCGTCGACCCCGAGTTCCTCATCGACTGCAGGCCGAGCGAGGAGCGCATCGGACAGCTGTCCTTCGACGACCTCCACCGGCACAACGAGAGCGACCCCCAGGGGCACCACGACCACCTGCACTCCGCCTACGAATCCCTCTCCTTCAGCTCCGAAGTGCCGCTCGGCCCCCGGGAGTTGATGAACTTCCTCGACAGCAGGCCCGAGGGGCTCTACCGCGTCAAGGGCTATGTCGATTTCGGCGTCCAGGACCGGGACAACCGGTATGCCGTGCATGCCGTCGGGCGGTTTCTGCGCTTCTACCCGGAGCCCTGGGCCTTGACCGAGGCGCGGCTCACCCAACTCGTGCTGATCGGCTCCGGCATCGACACCGCGGCACTGACCAAGGAGTTGGAGGCGTGCAAAGAGGACGCCCCACACGCCGACGAACACAGCATGTGGGGCGTCCTCCGCTACGTGCAGGACAGCCACGTGCAGGACAGCCACGTACAGGACCGCTACGTCCAGGACATCCACGTACAGGACGAGGAGCCCGACGGTCTCGAAGAGACCGGTTGATCTACACCGGGCCCGCCACCACCGACACCGTCTTCGCCAGCGACACTCCCGAGCCGTCACGGCGCGGGTCGATCTCCGGCAGCTCGGCCGGTGTGCCGTTCTTCTGCGCGGCCCGCGCCGGAACCGCGCCCGCCCAGGCCAGCGAGAGGCAGTCCTCGCCCTTCAGGAACCGCTGGCAGCGCACGCCACCCGTGGCCCGGCCCTTGCGCGGGTACTGGTCGAAGGGCGTCAGCTTGGCCGTGGTCTGGACGGAGTCGTCCAGGGTGCCGCGCGAGCCCGCCACCGTGAAGACCACCGCGTCCACCGCCGGGTCGACCGCGGTGAAGGAGATCACCTTCGCGCCCTCGGTGAGCTTGATGCCCGTCATGCCGCCGGCCGCCCGGCCCTGCGGGCGGACCTGCGAGGCCTGGTAGCGCAGCAGCTGGGCGTCGTCGGTGATGAAGACCAGGTCCTCCTCGCCGGTGCGCAGCTCGACCGCGCCGACGATCTTGTCGCCGTCCTTGAGGGTGATGACCTCCAACTCCTCCTTGTTCGAGGGGTAGTCGGGGACCACACGCTTCACGACGCCCTGTTCGGTGCCGATCGCCAGGCCGGGCGAGGACTCGTCGAGCGTCGTCAGACAGGCCACCGTCTCGTCCGGCTCCAGGGAGGACAGGAACTCCGCGATCGGCGCGCCTCCGGAGAGGTTGGGCGCCGACGCCGTCTCCGGCAGCTGTGGCAGGTCGATCACGTTCAGCCGGAGCAGGCGGCCCGAGGACGTGACCGCCCCGATCTCGCCGCGGGCCGTCGCCGGCACCGCGGAGACGATCAGATCGTGCTTGGTGCGCTTGGCGTCCTCGGCCTCCCCGAAGGGGTCGCCATGGGCCGTACGTGCCAGCAGACCCGTCGAGGACAGCAGCACCCGGCACGGGTCGTCGGCCACCTGGAGCGAGACCGTCGCGGTGGGGGTGCCCGCGGACTCCAGAAGCACCGTGCGCCGGTCGGTGCCGAACTTCTTGGCGACCGCGGCCAGTTCTCCGGAGACCAGTTTGCGCAGCTCGGCGTCCGAGTCCAGGATGCCGGTCAGCTCGTCGATCTCGCCGTTGAGCCGGTCGCGCTCCGACTCCAGCTCGATGCGGTCGAACCTGGTCAGGCGGCGCAGCGGCGTGTCCAGGATGTACTGCGTCTGGATCTCGGAGAGGGAGAAGCGCTCGATCAGGCGCTCCTTCGCCTGCGCCGAGTTGTCGCTGGAGCGGATGAGGCGGATGACCTCGTCGATGTCCAGGAGGGCGACGAGGAGGCCCTCGACCAGGTGAAGACGGTCGCGCTTCTTGCCGCGGCGGAACTCGCTGCGGCGGCGCACCACGTTGAAGCGGTGGTCGAGATAGACCTCGAGGAGCTCCTTGAGGCCCAGGGTGAGCGGCTGACCGTCCACCAGCGCCACGTTGTTGATGCCGAAGGACTCCTCCATCGGCGTCAGCTTGTAGAGCTGCTCCAGGACCGCTTCCGGCACGAAGCCGTTCTTGATCTCGATGACCAGGCGCAGTCCGTGCGAACGGTCGGTGAGATCCTTCACATCGGCGATGCCCTGGAGCTTCTTGGCGTTGACCAGGTCCTTGATCTTGGTGATCACCTTCTCCGGGCCGACGGTGAAGGGCAGTTCGGTGACGACGAGGCCCTTACGGCGCGCCGTGACGTCCTCCACCGACACCGTGGCGCGGATCTTGAAGGTGCCGCGGCCCGACTCGTAGGCGTCCCTGATCCCGGTCAGGCCGACGATCCGGCCGCCCGTGGGCAGGTCGGGACCCGGCACGTACTTCATCAGCGTGTCCAGGTCGGCGCCCGGATAGCGGATCAGGTGACGGGCGGCCGCGATGACCTCGCCGAGGTTGTGCGGCGGCATGTTCGTCGCCATACCGACGGCGATCCCGGACGAGCCGTTGACCAGCAGGTTCGGGTACGCCGCCGGGAGGACGTCGGGCTCCTGCTCCTGGCCGTCGTAGTTCGGCGCGAAATCGACCGTGTCCTCGTCGATGGACTCGGTCATCAGTGACGTGGCGTCGGCCATCCGGCACTCGGTGTAACGCATGGCGGCCGGCGGGTCGTCGTTGCCGAGCGAGCCGAAGTTGCCGTGGCCGTCGACCAGCGGCAGGCGCATGGAGAAGGGCTGGGCCAGCCGCACCAGCGCGTCGTAGATCGACGCGTCGCCGTGCGGGTGGAGCTTACCCATGACCTCGCCGACGACACGGGCGCACTTCACATAGCCGCGGTCGGGGCGCAGCCCCATCTCGTTCATCTGGTACACGATGCGGCGGTGCACGGGCTTGAGGCCGTCACGGGCATCCGGCAGGGCTCGCGAATAGATGACCGAGTACGCGTATTCGAGGAAGGAGCCCTGCATCTCGTCCACGACGTCGATGTCGAGGATCTTCTCCTCGTACGAGTCGTCGGGCGGCGGGGTCTTCGTGCTGCGGCGGGCCATCGCTGCTGCGGCTCCTTCACAGTCTCTGCCGGGGCATGAACGGGTTCTGACGCGCACCATTGTGGACCGCCGCACTGACAACGCGGACCGCGACCCGTCCATAGAGGCTCCACGGGGCCCCGCCCCGATCGCTCACGGTGAACGGAAGTCCGGCCTCCCACCTCAGGAATTCTCGCTCTCGGCGTACGAGGTGCGGGAACTTCGCCACCTGTCGGCGCGCTTGCATACAGTGGCAGGACCGGCAGGAATTCTGCAGTTTCCGCGATCGAAGGGACGTACATGCCCATGGGTCACACGGCCACAGCTGAGGCAGGCTCCGGCGGCCTGACAGCGACCGAGCACCGCCTGGCCAACGGCCTGCGCGTGGTGCTCTCCAAGGACCACCTGACCCCGGTCGCGGCGGTGTGCCTCTGGTACGACGTCGGCTCACGGCACGAGGTCAAGGGCCGTACCGGCCTTGCTCACCTTTTCGAGCACCTGATGTTCCAGGGCTCCGGTCAGGTGAAGGGCAACGGCCACTTCGAACTGGTGCAGGGCGCGGGCGGCTCCCTCAACGGAACGACCAGCTTCGAGCGCACCAACTACTTCGAGACGATGCCCGCCCACCAGCTGGAGCTCGCCCTCTGGCTGGAGGCCGACCGCATGGGCTCGCTGCTGGCCGCGCTCGACGACGAGTCCATGGAGAACCAGCGGGACGTCGTCAAGAACGAGCGCCGCCAGCGGTACGACAACGTGCCCTACGGCACCGCCTTCGAGAAGCTGACCGGGCTCGCCTACCCCGAGGGCCACCCGTACCACCACACCCCGATCGGGTCGATGGCGGACCTGGACGCGGCGACCCTGGAGGACGCCCGCGCCTTCTTCCGCACCTACTACGCGCCGAACAACGCGGTGCTCTCCGTGGTCGGGGACATCGACCCGGAGCAGACGCTCGCCTGGATCGAGAAGTACTTCGGCTCCATCCCCGGGCACGACGGCAAGCCCGCCCCGCGCGACGGCTCGCTGCCCGAGGTCATCGGCGAGCAGCTGCGCGAGGTCGTCGAGGAGGAGGTCCCGGCGCGCGCCCTGATGGCCGCCTACCGGCTCCCGGAGGACGGCACGCGCGCGGCCGACGCGGCCGACGTGGCGCTCACCATCCTCGGCGGCGGCGAGTCGTCCCGGCTCTACAACCGGCTCGTACGCCGCGACCGCACCGCCGTCGCGGCCGGGTTCGGCCTGCTGCGGCTCGCCGGAGCGCCCTCCCTGGGCTGGCTGGACGTGAAGACGTCCGGTGACGTCGAGGTCCCGGTGATCGAGTCCGCCGTCGACGAGGAGCTCGCCCGGTTCGCCGAGGAGGGCCCCACCGACGAGGAGATGGAGCGCGCCCAGGCCCAGTTGGAGCGCGAGTGGCTGGACCGGCTCGGTACGGTCGCGGGCCGCGCCGACGAACTGTGCCGGTACGCCGTCCTGTTCGGCGACCCGCAGCTCGCCCTGACGGCCGTACAGCGCGTCCTGGACATCACGGCCGCGGAGGTCCAGGAGGTCGCCAAGTCCCGCCTGCGCCCCGACAACCGCGCGGTGCTCGTGTACGAGCCGGTCGCTGCCGACACCACCGAAGAGGACGAGGAGGCGGCGAAGTGACCGAGCTCGCCACCATGGACTTCCACCCGCAGCCCCAGGCGGGTCAGCCCAAGCCCTGGGCCTTCCCGGCGCCCGAGCGCGGCACGCTGGACAACGGCCTGACCGTGCTGCGCTGCCACCGCCCCGGCCAGCAGGTCGTCGCCGTCGAGGTGCTGCTCGCCGCGCCGCTGGAGGCCGAGCCCGCGGGCCTCGACGGCGTCGCCACGATCATGGCGCGCGCCTTCTCCGAGGGCACCGACAAGCTTTCCGCCGAGGAGTTCGCCTCCGAGCTGGAGCGCTGCGGCGCCACCCTGGACGCGCACGCCGACCACCCCGGCGTACGGCTGTCGCTCGAAGTGCCCGTCTCGCGCCTGCCCAAGGCGCTCGGGCTGCTCGCCGACGCCCTGAGGGCACCGGCGTTCTCGGACAGCGAGGTCGAGCGGCTGGTGCGTAACCGGCTCGACGAGATCCCGCACGAGACGGCCAACCCGGCCCGGCGTGCCGCCAAGGAGCTCTCCAAGGAGCTGTTCCCGGCGACCTCGCGCATGTCGCGCCCGCGCCAGGGCACCGAGGAGACCGTCCAGAAGATCGACTCGGCGGCCGTACGCGCCTTCTTCGACAAGCACGTACGTCCCGCCACGGCCGCCGCCGTGATCGTCGGCGACCTGACGGGCGTCGACCTCGACGCGCTGCTCGCCGAGACGCTCGGCGACTGGACCGGCTCGTCCGCCGAGCCGCGCCCCGTGCCGCCGGTGACCGCCGACGACACCGGCCGTGTGATCATCGTGGACCGCCCCGGCGCGGTCCAGACGCAGCTGCTCATCGGCCGCGTCGGCGCCGACCGGCACGACCGTGTGTGGCCCGCCCAGGTGCTCGGCACGTACTGCCTCGGCGGCACCCTCACCTCGCGCCTGGACCGAGTCCTGCGCGAGGAAAAGGGCTACACCTACGGTGTGCGGGCGTTCGGCCAGGTCCTGCGTGCCGCCCCGGACGGAACCGGTATCGCGATGCTCGCCATCAGCGGCTCCGTGGACACTCCGAACACCGGCCCGGCGCTGGACGACCTCTGGAAGGTGCTGCGCACCCTCGCCGCCGAGGGCCTGACGGACGCCGAGCGCGACATCGCCGTACAGAACCTGGTGGGGGTGGCGCCCCTCAAGTTCGAGACCGCGGCGGCCGTGGCGGGCACGCTCGCGGACCAGGTCGAGCAGTACCTGCCGGACGACTACCAGGCGACGCTGTACCAGCAGCTCGCCGCGACCGGCACCGTGGAGGCCACCGCGGCCGCCGTGAGCGCCTTCCCGGTGGACCGTCTGGTGACCGTCCTTGTCGGCGACGCCGCGCACATCCAGGAGCCCGTCAAGGCCCTCGGAATCGGTGAAGTGACCGTCGTTCCGGCGGAGTAGGGGTTCGGCGGAGCAGCGGCTCAGTAGAAGCCGGCTGGAAGCCGAGCCGCACGCGGAGCGGAAGAGCGTGACTCCGTAGGGCCCGGGTGACTGAAGAGTCGCCCGGGCCCCTTTTTGCTCGGATTTCCGCTCGGATTCCGCTTGGACTTCATCCCCAAGATGTCCGTATTGGTAGGGAGGTTGCCCGTCTGCCCTGTGGCATGCACTACAAAAACCGTGATCCGTTTGTTGATTGAAAGACGCCCCGTCTAGCGTCGGGGCGGCTGTTCGTCAGGCAGTGCGCCGCGCCCGCGGCACCGGACAGTCATCGCCGAGTCCCCGTACGGCGCGAGCCAGGGGAGCCGGGGACCCATACGCAGTCCCTGGGGTGAATCGGACGCCCTCCCTGGAGGGGGTCCGTAGGAGACCTTCCTGCTCCGAACCCGTCAGCTAACCCGGTAGGCGAGAGGGAAGGAAAGGATCAGCCCCTACATGGCGTTCACCTGTGGCCCCGGGAAACACCGCCGTCCGAGCCGCGTGAAGCGCTCCACCACGAACGCCGTCGGCGTCGCCGCGCTCACCACCACCGGTGTCATCGGAACCCTGGCCGCCCCGGCGCTCGCCGCGGACGCCTCCGTCGAGCAGACCGGGCTGACCCAGGCCGTCACCCTCGGCGACAGGGTCGCCGCCCAGATTGACGCGCAGGCCGCCGCCCAGCAGCGCGCCGCCGACGAGGCAGCGGCACGCAAGAAGGCCGAAGAAGCCGCGCGCAAGAAGGCCGCCGAGGAGGCGAAGAAGGAGCGCGAGGCCAAGGAGCGTGCCGCCCGCGCCGCCGAGCGCAAGCGCCTCAACACCTTCGTCCTGCCGATCACCGGCTCGTACATCTCCACCGGCTACAAGACCGGCGGCAGCCTCTGGTCCTCGGGCAGCCACACCGGCGTCGACTTCCACGCCGCCTCCGGGACCCCGGTCCACGCGGTCGGCTCCGGCACGGTCGTCACGGCCGGCTGGGGTGGTGCCTACGGCAACCAGATCGTCCTGAAGATGCACGACGGCACCTACACGATGTACGGCCACCTGTCGTCCATCGGCGTCTCCGTGGGGCAGACGGTCACCCCGGGCCAGCAGATCGGCCTTTCCGGCTCCACCGGGAACACCACCGGGCCGCACCTCCACTTCGAGGCCCGCACGACGGCGGAGTACGGCTCCGACATGGACCCGGTCGCCTACCTCCGCTCGCACGGCGTGAACGTCTGACGCTCGCGCGGCGTGATCCTCCGACGCTCGGACGGTGTGATCCTCTGCCGCTCGCGCACCCTGGACGTCCGACGACCGGCGTCAACACTTCCGAAGCCCCGGCTCCCCACAGCCGGGGCTTCGTCGTTTCGAACGACTGTCTGTCCAAAAAATATCCATGGATTCCGGCCCGCCATCGGAAATTCAGGCTCTCTGCAATAGAGTCGCTGAACAAGCGTCAATCGACCGCGTTTCGCGGGGATTAAGGCGGAGGTCCGGTCATGCGCATTCCCGCGCACTCGGTATGCACGGCGATCCGTGACGACATCGTCGCGGGTGTCTACGAGCGCGGCAGCCGGCTCACCGAGGAACTGCTCGCGCGCCGCTACGGCGTGTCGCGGGTCCCCGTGCGCGAGGCCCTGCGCACGCTGGAGGCCGAGGGCTTCGTCGTCACCCGTCGGCACGCGGGCGCATGCGTCGCGGAGCCCACCGAGCAGGAGGCCGCGGACCTGCTGGAGATGCGCATGCTCCTGGAGCCGCTGGGCGCCGCGAGGGCCGCGCAGCGGCGCACCGAGGCTCACCTCAAGGTGCTTCGAGGCCTGGTCAGGCTGGGGCAGGAGCGGGCCAGGAGGGGGAACAGCGAGGATCTGCGCTCGCTCGGCGGCTGGTTCCACGAGACCCTTGCGCAGGCCTCCGGGAGCCCCGCCCTGACCTCCACGCTGGCCCAGCTGCGGCACAAGATCGCCTGGATGTACGCGGTCGAGGCGCCGGCCAATCCGGCGGAGTCCTGGGCGGAGCACGGCGGGATCGTGGACGCGGTGGCGCGCGGCGACAGTGAGCGGGCGCGGGCCGTCACGGCGCTGCACACCGAGCGCGCGACGGTCGCGCACCGGCTGCGCTTTCCCGGCGGGGGAGATCGGCCGGAGCGTGTGAGGACTTCGCAACGTCCCGTAAACATGATGGGCGTGCGTCATTAACACCGGCGCCGTATACAAAGAGGGGTAATTCGCGGGGGATTACTTCTGCTGCCCGTAATTAGGAAACGCGAAGGGCCCGCCCGATGTTTTCGGGCGAGCCCTTCGAATGTGTGCGGGGCTGGGTCTTTTGGTGCGAAGACCACTCCCGCCGTCAATTGAGGAACCCCGCTCGGGGGCTCTTTCTCAGACGGTCTCGGGGAGCTCCTCGAGACCCTCCGCCACCAGCTTCGCCAGCCGGTCGAGCGCGGCGTCCGCACCCTCGGCGTCCGAGGCGAGGACGATCTCCTCGCCGCCCTGGGCGCCCAGGCCGAGGACCGCCAGCATGGAGGCCGCGTTGACGGGGTTGCCCTCCGCCTTGGCGATCGTCACGGGGATACCGGAGGCCGTGGCCGCCCGGACGAAGATGGAGGCGGGACGGGCGTGGAGGCCCTCGGCCCAGCCGACGTTGACGCGGCGCTCAGCCATGTGATGCTGCCCTTCAGGTGTTCAGGGTTGTCTAGACCAGTGTTCCACAACGTGAAGCGAGCCCGGGGCAGGGTGCTGTTCCTGTCCCGGACTCCGCGTCGGATCCCGGCCTGGATCCGACTTCGGTGCCCCTAGCCTGCCTCGCGCCGTTGTCGGACGCGAGCCGTACTCTGGGGCCCATGCAGACCTCGTCGGACCGGCACGAGTACCCCTCCCACTGGGAGGCCGACGTGGTGCTGCGCGACGGCGGCACCGCCCGCATCAGGCCCATCACCGTCGACGACGCCGAGCGGCTGGTGAGCTTCTACGAGCAGGTGTCGGACGAGTCGAAGTACTACCGCTTCTTCGCGCCCTATCCGCGCCTGTCCGCCAAGGACGTCCACCGCTTCACGCACCACGACTTTGTGGACAGGGTGGGGCTCGCGGCCACGGTCGGCGGCGAGTTCATCGCCACCGTACGCTATGACCGTATTAATGCCGATGGTCGGGCCGCCTCCGCGCCCGCCGACGAGGCCGAGGTCGCCTTCCTCGTGCAGGACGCCCACCAGGGCCGCGGCGTCGCCTCGGCCCTCTTGGAGCACATCGCGGCCGTCGCCAGGGAGCGGGACATCCGCCGTTTCGCCGCCGAGGTGCTGCCCGCCAACACCAAGATGATCAAGGTGTTCACGGACGCCGGGTACCAGCAGAAGCGGCACTTCGAGGACGGCGTCGTACGCCTGGAGTTCGACCTCGAACCCACCGACCGCTCGCTCGCCGTGCAGCGCGCGCGGGAGCAGCGCGCCGAGGCGCGGTCCGTGCAGCGACTGCTCGCGCCCGGCTCGGTCGCCGTCGTCGGAGCGGGCCGCGCCCCCGGCGGGGTGGGACGCAGTGTCCTCGACAACCTGCGCGAGGCCGGGTTCACCGGGCGCCTGTATGCCGTGAACAAGGCACTCCAGGAGAAGGAGCTCGACGGCGTCCCGGCCCACCGCTCCGTCCGTGACATCGCCGAGCCCGTCGACCTCGCGGTCGTCGCCGTGCCCGCGCCGTTCGTGCCCGAAGTCGTCGCGGAGTGCGGCGAGCACGGGGTGCAGGGCCTCGTGGTCGTCTCCGCCGGGTACGCCGAGAGCGGCCCCGCCGGACGCGAGCGCCAGCGTGCCCTCGTCCGCCAGGCCCGTACGTACGGGATGCGCATCATCGGACCGAACGCCTTCGGGGTCATCAACACCTCCCCCGAGGTGCGCCTCAACGCCTCGCTCGCGCCCGAGATGCCGCGCCCCGGGCGGATAGGCCTGTTCGCCCAGTCAGGCGCGATCGGGATCGCCCTGCTCTCCCGGCTGCACCGGCGCGGCGGCGGCGTCACCGGCGTGACCGGAGTGTCCACCTTCGTCTCCTCCGGGAACCGCGCGGACGTGTCCGGCAACGACGTACTCCAGTACTGGTACGACGACCCGGACACCGACGTCGCCCTGATGTACCTCGAGTCCATCGGCAACCCCCGCAAGTTCACCCGGCTCGCCCGGCGGACGGCGGCGGCCAAGCCGCTGGTCGTGGTCCAGGGCGCACGGCACGCCGCCGCTCCTCAGGGGCATGCCGTACGGGCCACCCGGCTGCCGCACGCCACCGTGTCCGCGCTGCTGCGGCAGGCCGGGGTGATCCGGGTCGACACGATCACCGAGCTGGTCGACGCGGGGCTCCTGCTGGCCCGCCAGCCGCTCCCCGCGGGACCCCGGGTGGCGATCCTCGGCAACTCGGAGTCCCTGGGGCTGCTGACGTTCGACGCGTGCCTCGCCGAAGGACTGCGACCGCTTCCTCCGCTGGATCTGACCACGGCGGCTTCGGCGGAGGACTTCCACAGGGCGCTGACGAAAGCCCTCGCCGATGACAGGTGCGACGCCGTGGTGGTGACCGCCATACCGGCGGTGGGGGAGACGTCGGCCCAGGACGCGGCCCTGGCACAGGCCCTGCGATCGGCCTCGGCCTCGGCTCCGGCGAAGCCGGTGCTCGTGGTGCACGTCGAGCTCGGTGGGCTCGCGGAAGCCCTGTCGGCGGCGGCCAGCACCGCACCACAGGCGGCGTCCACGGCACCCGGTGCTCAGGCACCCCGCCCCGCCGAACGCCCGGCCACCGTGGTGAGCGGTCCCCCGGAGGCGAGCCCCCGGCTCATCCCGGCCTACCCGGCCGCCGAGCGCGCCGTGCGCGCCCTCGGCGAGGCCGTGAAGTACGCCCAGTGGCGGCGCGAGGCGGCCGACCCCGGAAAGGTCCCCGAGTACGAGGACATCGACGAGAAGGGCGCCGCCGAGCAGATCGACGAGCTGCTCTCCCGGGGCTCGGGACTGACGCTCGGCCCCGAGGACGCCTGCGTGCTGCTCGGGCGGTACGGCATCGACGTACACCGGGCCCTGCCGGCGCCGACACCCGACGAGGCCGCCGCGGCCGCGCGCACCCTCGGCTACCCCGTGGCCCTCAAGACCACCGCCCCGCACCTGAGACACCGCGCCGACCTGGGCGGCGTACGCCTGGACCTGACGGACGAGGCGCAACTGAGGTGGGCGTACACGGAGTTGACCGACCTCTTCGGAACGCCGGAGGTGCTGCGCCCGGTCGTGCAGAGTATGGCGCCGCGCGGGGTCGACACGGTCGTACGGGCCGTCATCGACCCGGCGGCCGGAGCGGTGCTCTCGTTCGGCCTGGCCGGAGCCGCGTCGGAGCTGCTCGGGGACACGGCACACCGGCTGGTTCCGGTCACCGACCGGGACGCGAGCTCGCTGGTCCGGTCGATCCGGACGGCGCCGCTCCTGTTCGGCTGGCGGGGCTCGGCGCCGGTCGACACCGTGGCCCTCGAAGAGCTGATGCTGCGCGTCTCGCGGCTGGTCGACGACCACCCGGAGGTCGTCGCCGTCTCCCTGGAGCCGGTGGTGGTCGCTCCGCGCGGCCTGAGCGTGCTCGGCGCCACCGTCCGGCTGGCCCGCGCCCCCGTCCGCGACGACCTCGGTCCCCGCACACTTCCCGTCGTCTGAGCCGTACGAGTCCCGTCGTCCGAGCCGTTCCGGCGCCCGCCGCCGTCGACGATTCGTTCTGATCCGTCCACGACAGACACCCGCGAGCGGTGCCTCGCAGTCAGTGGGCCACCGTAGGATGGACGTCATGGCCAAGACCAGTACGACGACCCAGGGGCTGCGAGCGGCGATCGAGCGCAGCGGCTACTACCCGGCCCTCGTGGCCGAGGCGGTGGAGGCCGCGATCGGCGGCGAGACCATCCGGTCGTACCTGGTCCACCAGGAGACGACGTTCGACGCCAACGAGGTGCGCCGGCACGTGACCGTGCTCGTCCTCACCGGCAACCGCTTCATCGTGAGCCACACCGACGAGCAGAACGCGGACACGACCTCACCGACGCCGTACGCCACGACCTCGACCGAGTCCGTGAAACTCGGCCGGATCTCGTCGGTCGTCGTCAGCCGGGTCGTCGCCAACCCCGAGTCGTACACACCGGGCACGCTGCCCCGCGAGGTCGTCCTGACCATCGGCTGGGGCGCGGTCTCCCGCATCGACCTGGAGCCCGCGGCCTGCGGCGATCCCAACTGCGAGGCGGACCACGGCTACACGGGCAACTCGACGGCGGACGACCTGAGCCTGCGCGTCAGCGAGGCCGGGGACGGCCCGGAGACGGTGCGCCAGGCCCTCGCCTTCGCGCAGTCCCTCTCCGAGGCGACCGCGGACATCGCCCGCTGATGGCGCTGCCCACCTGGGACCACCCGGAACCGCTGGCCATCGACTCAGCGCCCGTCCCCGAGTACGGCGCGGGCTCGCTCGCCGATCTCCTGCCCACGCTCGCCGCCGGCATGGGCGTCCCCGGCATGACCACCGCCATACCGGAGCTGACCGGGGCCGACCGGAACTGCGTCTTCCTGATCGACGGTCTCGGCTGGGAGCAGCTGAAGGCGCACCCGGACGAGGCCCCCTTCATGAGCTCCCTCCTCGGGAGCTCGCGCGGCGGCACCGGCCGCCCGATCACCGCCGGCTACCCGGCGACCACCGCGAGCTCCCTGGCCTCCGTCGGCACGGGCCTGCCGCCCGGCGCGCACGGCCTGCCCGGCTACACCGTGCGCAACCCGAGGACCGGCGAGCTGATGAACCAGCTGCGCTGGAGTCCCTGGACGGAACCCCGCGCCTGGCAGCCGTACCCCACCGTCTTCCAGCTCGCGGACGCGGCGGGTGTGCACACGGCTCAGGTCTCGTCCCCGACCTTCCAGAACACCCCGCTCACGAAGATCGCCCTGAGCGGCGGAACGTTCCACGGGCGGCTGTCCGGCGAGGAGCGCATGGATCTCGCGGCCGAACAACTGGCCGCCGGTGACCGCTCGTTGGTGTACACCTACTACGCCGAGGTGGACGGCAAGGGCCACCGCTTCGGCGTCGACTCCGACCCCTGGCGCGGCCAGCTGATGTACGTCGACCGCCTGGTCCAGCGCCTCGCGGAGCAACTGCCGCCGCGCGCGGCGCTGTACATCACCGCCGACCACGGCATGATCGACATCCCCTTCGACGAGCAGCACCGCATCGACTTCGACGAGGACTGGGAGCTGCGCGCGGGAGTCGCCCTGCTGGGCGGCGAGGCCCGGGCCCGGCACGTGTACGCCGTCCCGGGTGCCGAGGCGGACGTCCTGACCTGCTGGCGCGAGGTGCTCGGCGAGCAGTTCTGGGTGGCTTCGCGCGACGAGGCGATCGCGGCGGGCTGGTTCGGGCCCCAGGTCGACGAACGGGTGTACTCCCGGATCGGCGACGTCGTGGCGGCGGCCTGCGACGACGTCCTGATCGTCGCGACCGAGCGGGAGCCGAAGGAGTCGGCGATGGTCGGCAACCACGGTTCGATGGCACCGGTGGAGCAGCACGTTCCGCTCCTGGAAGTACGTACCTGACCCCTCCCCGCCCGTTCCCCTCCGCCCGTCTCCCTTCTTGTCGAAAGGTGCTCAACTCCCCATGCCCGAGCTGGTGTTCTTCTCCGGAACGATGGACTGCGGGAAGTCGACGCTGGCTCTCCAGATCGAGCACAACCGCTCGGCCCGGGGCCTGCAGGGCATGATCTTCACGCGCGACGACCGCGCGGGAGAGGGCAAGCTCTCCTCGCGCCTCGGCCTGGTCACGGACGCCGTGGAGGTCGCGGACGACCAGGACCTGTACGCGTACCTCGTCGTCCACCTCTCCCAGGGCGGCCGGGCGGACTACGTGATCGCGGACGAGGCCCAGTTCCTGGCCCCGGGGCAGATCGACCAACTGGCCCGGGTGGTCGACGACCTGGGCATCGACGTCTTCGCCTTCGGCATCACCACCGACTTCCGCTCCAAGCTCTTCCCGGGCTCCCAGCGCCTCGTGGAGCTCGCCGACCGGGTCGAGGTCCTCCAGGTCGAGGCTCTGTGCTGGTGCGGCGCCCGCGCCACCCACAACGCCCGCACGATAGGCGGCGAAATGGTCGTCGAGGGTGCCCAGGTGGTCGTCGGTGACGTCAATCAGGCGGAGGACATCGGCTACGAGGTCCTGTGCCGTCGACACCACCGGCGCCGGATGACGGCGGCGACGGCCCGCGCGGGCGCCCTCTCGCCCGACGTACTGCCGATCGCCTCCGCCTGACTCTCAGCGCGCGGCGTGGATCATCGCTCGGTGCGGATCACCGAGAACACCGCGCCCTCCGGGTCCGCCACCGTGGCCACCCGCCCGTAGGGCGAGTCGTGGGCCGCCTTGAGAAGATGTCCGCCGAGGCCGGTGGCCTGGGCGACGGCCTCGTCCACGTCCGAGACCTCGAAGTACGTCAGCCAGTGCGGGCCGCGGTCGCGGGGCAGGCCGTGGCCGACGCCGTGCACGCCTGCCACCGGGCGGCCGTCGATGTGCAGCGTCATGTAGTCGAAGTCGGCCGAGACGACAGGCTCCGGCTCGTGTCCGAAGACCCCCTGGTAGAACTTGACGACGCTCTCGGTGTCGCGGGTCACCAACTCGATCCAGGCGGGGGTGCCGTGCACCCCGTGGAGCGCCGTGCCCAGATGGGCCGCCGCCTGCCAGACCCCGAAGACGGCGCCCGTCGGGTCCGAGGCGATCAGCAGCCGCCCGGCCTCTCCGGCGTCCAGGGGACCCACGCCCACGGTGCCGCCGCAGTGCCGTACCGACTCGGCGGTGTGGTTCACGTCATCCGAGGCGAAATACGGCGTCCAGGCGATCGGCAGATGCCGGTCGGGTGGCATCTGTCCGATTCCCGCCACCTCGTGGCCGTCGAGCAGGGCCCGCGCATACGGGCCGAGCTGCCGCGGGCCCGGCTGGAACTCCCAGCCGAACAGCTCTCCGTAGAACTCCTGGGTCGTGGCCATCCCGTGCACCATCAGGCTCACCCAGCAGGGCACGCCGGGTGCGTGCCGAGCGTTCGTGGTGCCGTTCGGGCCGGCCGACTCCCGTGCCTCCGTCATCGTCACTCTCTTCTCGGCCCCTCGCGGTGGCCGTTCACCTTCCGCCTACCAACACGCGTTCCGCAATCGCGCGCGTGCACGCCCCGTGCCGATGCTCGCACCACCCGTCACCCTGCGCGCCCCGGCGGCGTCATCGTGTAGCGGTCCACTGCCGGAGAATGCCCGATGTGCCGTTTCCCATCCGTTTCCGCGCGATTGCCGGGGGGTGTCCATCGGCTGTACAGCATGTGCCCGATCCCGTACGCCCGGTGATCGGACCTGTCCGGCCGAGCAGAGTAGCCGGACCTGGACGCCGGGGCCACCCCGTACGCAAGGATGGTGGCTATGAACGCCATCATCTCCGCAGCCGAACTCGCGAGCGACCTGGCGGGACCGAACCCGCCGGTCGTGCTCGACATCCGCTGGCAGCTCTCCACGGCGACGGCCGCCGGGGCCGCCCCCTTCGACGGCCGGGCCGCCTACGCGGCAGGGCACATCCCCGGCGCGGTCTTCGTCGACCTGGATGCCGAACTGGCCGGGGAGCCGGGCGTGGGCGGCCGTCATCCGCTGCCCGACCTGGAGGTCTTCGGCGAGGCGATGCGGACCGCCGGGGTGTCCGCGGACCGGGATGTCGTCGTGTACGACGGTGGCGTGGGGTGGGCCGCCGCGCGGGCCTGGTGGCTGCTGGGCTGGACAGGTCATCCGTCGGTGCGCGTGCTCGACGGCGGCCTGGCCGCCTGGAGCGGGCCGGTGTCCTCGGAGATCCCCGAGCCCGCCCCCGGAACCTTCGAGCCGGCCGCGGGAGCCCGGCCGCTGCTGGACGCGGACGGGGCCGCCGCGCTCGCCCGCACGGGGCTGCTGCTCGACGCCCGGGCCGGTGAGCGCTATCGGGGCGAGGTCGAGCCGATCGACCCCGTGGGCGGGCACATCCCGGGCGCGGTATCGGCGCCGACCACGGAGAACGTCACGGAGACCGGCGAGTTCCGGCCATCGGGTGAGCTCGCGGAACGCTTCAAGTCCCTCGGTGTGACCGGCACTTCGGAGGTCGGCGTCTACTGCGGTTCGGGCGTCTCCGCCGCCCACGAGGTGCTGGCGCTCGCCGTCGCGGGCATCCCGGCCGCGCTGTACGTGGGTTCCTGGTCGGAGTGGTCGCGGGACGGCAGCCGTCCGGTCGCGGTGGGCCCCGACCCCCAGTAACGGCAAAGGGGCCCGCTCCAGCGTGGCGCGGGCCCCGACGTCGTACAACTGACTAGTCCTGCTTCTTTCGTCGCGTCCCGAAGACGATCTCGTCCCAGCTCGGGACCGCCGCTCTGCGGCCCGGGCGGACGCCGTCGGCCTCGGCCTGGCGGTCGGTCGCGCCGACGAGACGGTCACGGTGGCTGCCGACCGAGCGGGGCATGAGCACGTCCGCGTAGGCGGAACCGGCACCGGCCGAGGCCGCGGGGGCCGGGGGCTCCTCCGCCTCGGGCTCGGTGGGCGGCTCCTCCGTCGCCGGGAGCTCCGTGGTGGCGGGCCGCTCGGGCACCACCATGTCGCCCCGGAAGCTGGGCACCGCTTCCAGGAGGCTGGTGAGCGAGTCGCGGTCGCTCACGCTCTCCTCGACCGGCTCGGGGGAGGGCCCGGGCAGGCTCGGGCGTTCCATCTGCCGGTCCAGGGCACGGTCCAGCGGGCGGTCGCGCGGCAGCCGTGCGATACGAGGGACGAACGGGAAGCTCGGCTCGGGCGCGGCGAGGTCGTCGGACTCGCCGATCAGTGAGCGTGCCTCGTCGTCGACGGCCTGGACGAGCCGCCGGGGCGGGTCGTACGTCCAGCTCGCCGAGTGCGGCTCGCCCGCGACCCGGTAGACCAGCAGCACTTCCCACGTGCCGTCGTCACGACGCCACGAGTCCCACTGGACGGTGTCCTTCTCGGCACCCCGGATCAGCAGCCGTTCCTGGACGGCCTCACCGAGCTGAGGTCCGGCGTTCTCGCCGGGGCGGCGGACAGGAGTCTTCCGGGCACGCTCGGCCATGAAGGCACGCTCGGCGAGCACGGGGCCCTCGAAGCGACGCACCCGGTCGACGGGGATTCCCGCGAGCTGGGCGACTTCCTCCGCGGAGGCGCCGGCACGTATCCGCGCCTGGATGTCTCGGGGGCGGAGATGGCTCTCCACCTCGATCTCGATCTGGCCGAGGCGGGGACGGTCGCCGCGAACAGCGGCGCGCAGACGCTC
Source organism: Streptomyces sp. NPDC007095 (assembly GCF_040634475.1). Lineage (NCBI taxonomy): Bacteria > Bacillati > Actinomycetota > Actinomycetes > Kitasatosporales > Streptomycetaceae > Streptomyces > Streptomyces sp. NPDC007095. The sequence goes on along the minus strand of NZ_JBEYFS010000114.1, from coordinate 15,765 downwards.
GTCAATCGGAAGCGTGTACTCCGTGCTGTCCGCAGCCTTCAGCACCAGCCGTGTGCCGTCGTTAGAGACGGCCACGACACGCAGTTCGGGCATGGGGACCTCCCGGGTGGTGCCTGCCGACGTCACGTGCGTCGCTGCTTCCGCTAGTCGAGTGTGGCCTGCCCGGGTGCAGCCTGCCACAACCTTGCCGAGTTGCCCGGCGTGTCGGGCACGGGCCCGGGGTCGCCGTTATGGCACGGTTACCTATTCGCAACGCTAAGTGACGAACTCCATCACCCTGTGCAACGAGCCCCCTCCCGGCGGTCCTGTCAGGCCCCGGACACCCTGGCGGGAGTCCGGACCCAGGGCTCGCAACAGTACTCCATTCGGGCCATGTGCGTGGATCGGCACGCCGCCCAACTTCTAGTGAGGGGTGGTAGTTGGCCGTCCACTGTGCCGTATTCGTGACCTTGAAACGTGTTGTACTTCACGTAATCGCCAGAAACGGAACTAAACGTTTCGCCCGTCCGTCCCTTTCTCGTGCAAGCGGTCGAGAAGTACGGGAAAGGCAGGCAAGGTCCGGGGATGCGCGAGAAGTCGGATGCCGGCGAGGAGCAGAGCGCGAAAGAGGGGGAGCCGAGGCGGAGGCGGGTGGACCTGAGCCTTCCGCAAGTGGCGGGCAGCGCCGTGGCCGCGGTGGTGGCGGCCAAACTCGCCTCCTACTTCGGGGTGTACGGGACGATCCTGGGCGCCGGAGTGGTCAGCGCGATCGCCACCTGTGGAGGCACCGTCTTCCAGCACTTCTTCAAGCGCACCGGCGAACAGCTCCGCGATGTCACGGTCCAGGCGAAGCCGAGGGCCCAGCAGGCTCCGGTACCGGGGGCGTTCACCGAGGGCACCGTCTATCGGGCCCGGGTCAAGAGCTGGAAGCGGCCGGTGGTCGCGGCGGCGCTCGTCTTCGGCGTCACGATGGCGGGGATCACGACGTACGAGCTGGTGTCGGGGCAGAGCTTCAGCGGCGCCGGCACGAGCACCACCGTCGGTGACGCCCTCAAGGGCAGCGGCTCCGGCTCCCGCTCGAAGCCCGGTACGGCGCCTTCGAGTCCTACGAGCGGGTCCTCCTCGAGGGAGCCGTCGGCCACCGACAGCACTCCCGGAACCGAAGGCGGGTTCGGCGGCGACGCCACCCAGGATGACGGGCGTGCCACATCCCCTGCGCCGACGCCGAGTTCCGGTGCCGCTTCGCAGGCGCCGGCCGACACCCCGGCGCCCGCGGACGGTTCGCCTACGAGCCCAGCACCCGGCGCAAGTAGTCGTTCCCAAAGCGCCGATCCGGGTCAAGACGGTCCCTCAGCGCCGTGAACTCGCCGAAGCGCGGATACACCTTCGAGAAGTACTCCGCGTCACGGGTGTGCACCTTGCCCCAGTGCGGGCGGCCCTCGTGCGCCGTGAAGATCCGCTCAGCCGCGGTGAAGTACGCCTGATAGGGCGTACCCCTGAACATGTGTACGGCGATGTAGGCGCTCTCCCGCCCGGACGCCGTGGAGAGCGCGATGTCGTCCGCGGGGGCCGTGCGCACCTCGACGGGGAAGCTGACCCGCAGGGACGAGCGGTCGACCATCGTCCTCAGCTCGCGCAGCGTCTCGACGAGCGCCTCGCGCGGAACGGCGTACTCCATCTCCACGAAGCGCACCCGGCGCGGAGAAGTGAAGACCTTGTAGGGAATGTCGGTGTAGGTCCGCGCGGACAGCGCGCGGCTGGAGATCTTCGCGATCGTGGGGATGGTGGCGGGCGCGGCGCGGCCGACCAGATTGGCCACCTGGAAGACCCCGTTGGAGAGGAACTCGTCCTCGATCCAGCCGCCGATCTGCCCGATCGGCTTCTCGGGGCCGGCGCTGCGGTTGTTGCGCTTGGTGTTGCAGTTGCCGGTGTGCGGGAACCAGTAGAACTCGAAGTGCTCGTTCTCGGTGAAGAGTTCGTCGAAGTCGGCGGTGACCTTGTCGAAGGTCATCGGCTCCTCGCGAGCCGTGAGCAGAAAAATGGGCTCTACGGAGAAGGTGATCGCGGTGACGATCCCCAGGGCGCCGATGCCCACCCGGGCCGCCGCGAAGACATCGGGGTTCTTCTCCTCGGAACAGGTGAGGAGCGAACCGTCCGCGGTGACCAGCTCAAGTCCCTTGATCTGCGCGGCGATCGAGGCAGAGTCACGGCCCGTGCCGTGCGTTCCGGTGCTGGTCGCGCCCGAGACCGTCTGCTCCATGATGTCGCCCATGTTCGTGAGCGACAGCCCCTCGCGCGCGAGAGCCACATTGAGACGCTTGAGCGGGGTGCCCGCCTCGACGGTGACGGTCCCGGCCTCGCGGTCGATGTTGCGGATGCCGGTCAACAGTTGAGGGCGGATCAACACGCCGTCGGTCGCGGCGGCGGCCGTGAAGGAGTGCCCGGTGCCGACGGCCTTGACCCTCAGACCGTCGTCGGCCGCCTTGCGTACGGCCGCGGAGAGCTCCTCGACCGAAGCGGGGGTGACCTCCCGTACGGGACGGGCGGTGACGTTCCCCGCCCAGTTACGCCACGTGCCGCTCTTCCCGCTCAGTGTGGTGCTCATGGGTCCCCTCCCGCTGCGGAACCGGCCTGCTGAGCCGGCGATACCCGAGGAATCCGACCGCGACCGCGACGGCTCCGGACACCGCCGGAACCCCGTACCCGGCCTTCGCACCGGCGGCGTCGATCACCCAGCCGGCCACGGAGGAGCCGAGCGCGACCCCGACCGCGAGTCCGGTGCTCACCCAGGTCATGCCCTCGGTCAGTTTCGCGCGTGGTACGTGCTGTTCGATGAGGGACATCGTCGTGATCATCGTGGGAGCGATGGACAGGCCCGCAACGAACAGCGCCACGGCCAGAAACGGCAAGTTTCCGACCAGTAGCAGGGGGATCATACTCACGGCCATGGCGCATATGCCCAGCAGCCACCGACGTTCGGGCGCCCCCTTGAAGTGCAGCAGTCCGAACACGGCTCCCGCCGCGCAGGAACCCGCCGCATACAGGGCCAGAACCACGCTCGCGGCACCCTTGTGGCCCTGCTCCTCCGCGAAGGCCACCGTGACCACGTCCACGGCCCCGAAGATCGCTCCGGTCGCCACGAACGTGGCCACCAGGACCTGGAGTCCGGCCGCGCGCAGCGCCGAACCGCTGCTGTGGTGCTCACGCGGGTGCGGCACGGGCTCGGTCGCGCGCTGGGAGGTCAGCCAGAAGACGCCCGCCGCCAGGAAGCAGGCGGCGAGCAGGGGGCCGGCCTCCGGGAACCACACCGTGGACAGGCCGATGGAGATGATCGGCCCGAAGATGAAGCAGATCTCGTCCACCACGGACTCGAAGGAGTACGCGGTGTGCAACTGCGGGGTGCCCCCGTAGAGGGCCGCCCAGCGGGACCGGATCATCGCGCCGATGCTCGGGACGCAGCCGATCCCGGCCGCGCAGAGGAACAGCACCCAGTCCGGCCGCTCGAAGTGCGCGGCCAGCAGCAGCGCGGCGGCCGCCGCGAGCGCGAACAGGGTGACGGGGCGCAGCACCCGCCGCTGGCCGTGCCGGTCCACCATCCGGGAGACCTGCGGGCCCATCACCGCGGCCGCGAGCGCCATGGTCGCCGACAGCGCGCCCGCGAGCCCGTACCGCCCGGTGAGCTGGGAGATCATCGTCACCACGCCGATGCCCATCATCGACAGCGGCATCCGGCCGAGGAACCCCGCGGCGGAGAAGCCCTTGGAGCCGGGGGCGGCGAACAGGGCGCGGTACGGGCTGGGCACGAGGGGTCTCCGGTGGGCTCGGCCCGGCCGCACGGTCACCGCGTGCGGTCGGACTCCGGTAAGGCGTGTAGATGGCCGATACAGCTTACGGGTTAGGGGACCCTAACGCACTCCCTCGGGCACTCCCCGATTCCGCTTGTCTTGTGCCTGTTGTCCGGCTGTCAGCGACGGATGGCAGGATCGGACGCATGCCAGATGTGCTCGATGCCACCCCCTACGACGCCCTGCTCCTGCTCTCGTTCGGCGGCCCCGAAGGCCCGGACGACGTGGTTCCGTTCCTGGAGAACGTGACGCGGGGGAGAGGCATCCCCAAGGAACGGCTGAAGGAAGTGGGTCAGCACTACTTCCTGTTCGGCGGGGTCAGCCCGATCAACGGCCAGAACCGTGCCCTGCTCGACGCGCTCCGCGAGGACTTCGCGGACCACGGCCTGGACCTGCCGGTCTACTGGGGCAACCGCAACTGGGCGCCGTACCTCACCGACACGCTGCGCGAGATGATCGCCGACGGCCGCCGCCGTGTCCTCGTCCTCGCCACCAGCGCGTACGCCTCGTACTCGGGCTGCCGGCAGTACCGCGAGGACCTCGCCGGCGCCCTGGCGACCCTGGAGGCCGAGGGCCTGGAGCTGCCGAAGATCGACAAGCTGCGGCACTACTTCAATCACCCCGGCTTCGTGGAGCCCATGATCGAGGGAGTCCTGAAGTCCCTCGCCGAGCTCCCCGAGGACGTACGGGCGGGCGCGCACCTCGCCTTCACCACGCACTCCATCCCCACCGCGGCCGCCGACACCTCCGGCCCGGCCGAGGGCCACGGCGACGGCGGCGCCTACGTCAGGCAGCACCTGGACGTGGCGAAGCTGATCGCGGACGCCGTGCGCGAGGAGACCGGGATCGAGCACCCCTGGCAGCTCGTGTACCAGTCACGCTCCGGAGCCCCGCACATCCCGTGGCTCGAGCCCGACATCTGCGACCACCTGGAGGAGCTCCACGGGGCCGGGGTTCCGGCCGTCGTGATGGCCCCCATCGGGTTCGTCTCGGACCACATGGAGGTGCTGTACGACCTCGACACGGAGGCGACGGCCAAGGCGGGGGAGCTGGGGCTGCCCGTGCGCCGCTCGGCCACCGTGGGCGCCGACCCCCGCTTCGCCGCGGCGATCCGCGACCTCGTCCTGGAGCGCGCCGCGACGGAGAACGGGTCGCAGGTGACACCCTGCGCCCTGGGCGCGCTCGGCGCGAGCCACGGCCTGTGCCCTGTGGGCTGCTGCCCGGCCCGCGCCCCCAAGCCCGCCGCCGCGGGCGCCGACAGCCCGTACGCCTGAGGAGCCCCTTGATCGAGCCCCTGCACACCGAACTGCTCCAGCTCGCCCACGACGCCGCCCGCCGCGCCGGTGAGCTGCTGCGGGACGGCCGCCCGGCGGACCTCACGGTCGCCGCCACCAAGTCCAGCCCGATCGACGTCGTCACCGAGATGGACATCGCCGCCGAGAAGCTGATCACCGACCTGATCTCCCAGCACCGCCCCCACGACGGCTTCCTCGGCGAGGAGGGCGCCTCCAGCGAGGGCACCAGCGGCATCCGCTGGGTCGTCGACCCGCTCGACGGCACGGTGAACTACCTCTACGGACTGCCGACCTGGGCGGTGTCCATCGCGGCCGAACAGAACGGCGAGACCGTCGTCGGGGTCGTCGCGGCACCGATGCGAGGCGAGACCTACAGCGCCGTGCGCGGCCGGGGCGCCCGGGCCACCGGGGCCTGGGTCGGCGAGCGCCGGCTGGCCTGCCGCCCGTCGCCGCCCCTGGACCAGGCCCTGGTCTCGACCGGCTTCAACTACGTGACCGAGGTCAAGGTCCACCAGGCCGAGGTCGCCCACCGGCTGATCCCCCTGCTGCGCGACATCCGGCGCAGCGGTTCGGCGGCTGTCGACCTGTGCGACGTCGCCGCGGGCCGCCTCGACGGCTACTACGAGCGCGGTCTGCACCCCTGGGACCTCGCGGCGGGCGACCTGATCGCCCGTGAGGCGGGCGCCCTGACCGGTGGACGCCCCGGAGAGCGCCCGGCGGGCAATCTGGCGGTCGCGGCCTCCCCGGGCGTCTTCGAGCCCCTCCAGCGGCTTCTGGAGGAGTTCGGCGCCTGGCACGACTGAGGACACCCGCCGTTCCCGGTACGTACAGCACCCGCTGTTCCTGGTGCGTACAGCGGCTACGGAATTCGGTACGCACAACAACGGAGCGGGGCCCCGGCACTGGATCGATGCCGGGGCCCCGCCCTCGTACGAACTGCTCAGACGCGCGACGCGCCGACCTCCACACCGTGCTCGGCGGCAAGGCGGCGCAGGTCCTCGAGCTCGGCCTGCTCGACCTCCGCGAGGAAGTCGTCGCCTGTTTCGCGAGCCCGCGTCAGGTCGGACTCGGTCGCCCTTATGCGCTGCAGAAGTCCTGCGGTGAATGCGTCCATGCTGCGCCCCCTCGTCCTGGGTCGTGGGTCGGTGGCACGGGGGTGTGCCGTTGGGAAGGGGCGATCACGTCTCCAGAGGGTGCCCAGCGCTGCCCGGGCTGGGCGGCGACGGTGCCGGACACCCACGCCCGCTCTGCGGAAGCGGTTGGACGTACCACAAGGTGGCTTGCCACATGCAGAGCGTGATCGCGGGGTGTAAAGCCGTCCTCCCCCCGCTCCCTTCCGTGGAAACCTCAACCCGACGAGAAAATCTCGCATTCCCGGGGCCCGAGACCGTCGTACCGGGCGCCTCTCACCCGTCTTACAGCCGGTTTATGGCCGAAAAGGGCAGGATGGAGGCCTTACCCGTGACAGACCCCCCTGCCCGCGTGTGCCGAAGAGGCGCTACGCGGGTGGACAGAGGAAGGACAAGCGACGTGCGCGTACTCGTCGTCGAGGACGAGCAGCTGCTCGCCGATGCGGTGGCCACCGGACTGCGCCGGGAGGCCATGGCCGTCGACGTCGTGTACGACGGTGCGGCCGCTCTGGAGCGCATCGGCGTCAACGACTACGACGTGGTCGTCCTCGACCGCGACCTCCCGCTCGTGCACGGCGACGACGTCTGCCGCAAGATCGTCGAGCTCGGCATGCCCACGCGCGTGCTGATGCTGACCGCGTCCGGCGACGTCAGTGACCGTGTGGAGGGCCTCGAGATCGGCGCCGACGACTACCTCCCCAAGCCGTTCGCGTTCAGCGAGCTGACGGCACGCGTGCGTGCTCTCGGGCGTCGTACGAGCGTGCCGCTGCCGCCCGTCCTGGAGCGCGCGGGGATCAAGCTCGACCCCAACCGGCGCGAGGTCTTCCGCGACGGCAAGGAGGTCCAGCTCGCGCCCAAGGAGTTCGCCGTCCTTGAGGTGCTGCTGCGCAGCGAGGGCGCCGTCGTCTCCGCCGAGCAGCTCCTGGAGAAGGCCTGGGACGAGAACACGGACCCCTTCACCAACGTCGTCCGCGTCACCGTCATGACCTTGCGCCGCAAGCTCGGGGAGCCTCCGGTCATCGTCACCGTGCCCGGCTCCGGCTACCGGATCTGATCCGCGGTGGCCACGACTCCCGCGCCCCCCACGGCGCCTCCGAAGCCCACGTGGGACCCCAGGAGGGCGGAGCCCCCGTTCCCCTGGCTGCGCCCGACGATCCGCATACGGCTCACGCTCCTGTACGGCGGCATGTTCCTGATCGCCGGCATCATGCTGCTGTCGATCATCTATTTGCTCGCGGCGCAGGCTCTGAACACGGGTGCCGAGCCGCTTTTCAAGATCGTCAGTGGTACGGCGATCAAGGTGAGCAGCGACAACTGCCCCGCCGTCCAGGCGGGCAACCTGTCACTCGACGAGTTCAACGTCGCGATCAGCAACTGCATCGACCACCAGCGTCAGACGGCCCTGGACGACCTGCTCAGCCGCTCCCTGCTCGCCCTGCTCGGCCTCGCGATCATCGCCTTCGCCTTCGGCTACGCGATGGCGGGCCGCGTCCTGTCACCGCTCGGCCGGATCACCCGCACCGCGCGCGCGGTGGCGGGCTCGGACCTGTCCCGGCGGATCGAGCTGGACGGCCCTGACGACGAGCTGAAGGAGCTGGCGGACACCTTCGACGACATGCTGGAGCGGCTGCAGCGGGCCTTCACCGCCCAGCAGCGGTTCGTCGGCAACGCCTCGCACGAACTGCGCACCCCGCTCGCGATCAACCGCACGCTCCTCGAAGTGCACCTGTCCGACCCTGGAGCCCCGGTGGAGCTCCAGCAGCTGGGCAAGACACTGCTCGCCACCAACGAGCGCAGCGAGCAGCTCGTCGAGGGCCTGCTGCTGCTCGCCCGCAGCGACAACCAGATCGTCGAGCGCAAGCCCGTGGACCTCGCCGAGGTCGCCACACAGGCCGTCGACCAGGTGCACGCCGAGGCCGCGGCCAAGGGGGTGGCGATCCGAGGGGAGCGCGCCGCGGCGGTCGTCCAGGGCAACGGCGTCCTGCTGGAGCGGATCGCCCTGAACCTCGTCCAGAACGCGGTGCGGTACAACGTGCCGGAGGACGGCTGGGTCGAGGTCACGACGCAGGTCCAGCACGGGCAGGCGGTACTGGTGGTCACGAACACGGGTCCGGTGGTTCCCGCGTACGAGATCGACAATCTTTTTGAGCCTTTCCGGCGGCTGCGCACGGAGCGCACGGGCAGCGACAAGGGCGTGGGTCTGGGCCTTTCCATCGCCCGGTCGGTGGCCCGCGCACACGGAGGCCATATCGCGGCAGAGCCGCGCGAGGGGGGTGGGCTCGTGATGCGCGTCACCCTGCCTATCTGAGAACATGTCCCGGACACGCGACGATGTTCGCTTTGCGCGGAATCTTCTGGTCGCCCATCTGGGAGGCTCGTGTGTGATCGATCACAAGGGCGAATATCCGGCCATCTACTCTCCGTGGTCACGCAGCCTGCCGTAAAGCCGGGAAAATCCGGGTTTTCGGGGGTCTAGATCACGGGAAGTACACGGTGGGACGCCTTTGAAGTGGGCCCTTCGGACCGTGTACGGTCCGCATCGCCATCCAAGCCGATCACTCATGAGGAGTCCGGTTGGGTGTCGATTGAGTAACAGACCTTGATGTGAGGCAAAATCTCCGCCTCAGGTCGGGCACAAGTCCGGCCTCTCACGCGTTACGTGCGCTGAGACACCGCAGACACCCAGAGGGGGAGAGCGACATGGCAACGGATTACGACACCCCACGCAAGACCGACGACGACGTCGACTCGGACAGCCTTGAAGAACTGAAGGCTCGCCGGAACGACAAGTCGACGTCGTCGGTCGACGTAGACGAGTTCGAGGCCGCAGAAGGCCTGGAGCTGCCCGGGGCCGACCTCTCGAACGAGGAGCTGGCCGTCCGGGTGCTGCCCAAGCAGCAGGACGAGTTCACCTGCATGAGCTGCTTCCTGGTGCACCACCGCAGCCAGCTGGCCCGCGAGAAGAACGGTCAGCCGATCTGCCGCGACTGCGACTGAGGCAGGGTCGGCCGTGACTGGCTCGACCCCACCTTGGAAGCGCCGCTTCCCTTCACGGGCGGCGGACGAAGGGCCCTCAGACGGCCCTGAAGGCGTGCGTGACGACGAGCGGGGCTTTTCCCGACCAGGATCAGCCTCGCTCGAGCGGGCGCCCGCCACAGCGCCTACAGGCGCCTTCGCGCGGGCCGGCGAGGTGATGCCGGCCGACGATCCGGAACCGTCCGACGATTCGGTTCCGGCGGACGTCGCCGTCCCCGCCACCGGCCGCCGTGCGGCCGGCATTCGGGACGGGGTGAGAAAGGGCGTCCAGAAAGGCGGCAGCAGGGCCAAGGCGGGCCTGTCCCACCTCGCCGACCGGATCATCGAGATCGCGCCGCGCGTTCCCGTACGGGACCTCGCGACCCTCCGCAGGCAGTTCCCGGGACTCACCCCCGAACAGCTCGCGGACAAGCTCGTCGCGGGTGCGGCCAACGCGACGTCCACGGTGGGCGCCGGGATCGGTGCTGCCGCCATGCTGCCGGTGCCGCCCGCGATGCCGACCGAGCTCGCCGCCGAGATCACCGGCGTCGCCGCGATCGAGCTGAAGCTGATCGCCGAGCTCCATGAGGTCTACGGCCTGCGGCCGCCGGGCAATCTCAAACAGCGCAGTACCGGGTATCTGAACTCCTGGTCCTCCGAGCGCGGGATCGACGTGACCAAACCGTCGACGATCAACGCCGCGTTGGGCGGCCAGATGAAGCGTGAGCTGCGCCAGCAGATCATGAAACGCATGGTCCGGGATCTGCCGAACCTGATGCCGTTCATGGTGGGCGCTGCGGTGGGGGCGGTCATGAACCGCCGGGACACCAAGCGCCTGGCGGCACGTATCCGCAAGGACCTGCGCAAGTCCCAGGTGCCGTGGGACGCGCTCGCGGAGCTGCCGCCCCTGGAGAAGCCGGCGGATCCCCTGCGGATGGGGGAGATCCCCAAGGAACTGGGGCACTGAGCCCCGCCTGACACCGGCCGCCCGCCGAGTTGAGATGAGCGGTCGGGCGGGGACACCGGCTCGTGGTGGGCCGGGAGCACTGGGTGCGAAGGCGCACTGTCCGTGGAGCGGTGTGCGCCGGTAGATAACCGCTACGCGAAGGCGCACCGTCGCGCGCCGTGGTGGTTCGGGGCGCGACTTCGTCGCAGGTGGCACTTTCGCAGCGGGACCGTTCCCCGGGCCGCGCTCCGGTGCCGCGCCCCGAGGCTGTCCCCCGAAGCCGCGCCCCTGATTCCGGAGGCCCTACGCCGCGGCCCGAGCCGCCTCGAGCGCCGCGATCAGGCGCTCCGGCTCCCTCGTCGACAGGTACAGGTACGGCGTGGGGTCGGCCGGGTCGGTGACCTGGACGCGGAGGGCCGTGGGGATGTACGCCCGCAGGAGCATGAAGGCGCGCGGGTCCGCCTTGTACGTGCGCCAGGCGCGCGCCTCCTCCTGGTCCATGATCTCCGCGTCGCCCAGGGCCGCGACCGGGATCTTCGCCTCGCCCGCGATCAGGGAGTCACCGACGACCCGGATGCGGATCGACCCGTACGCGCTCGCCACGACAGCCGAGACCGCGGTGCCGCCGACCAGCGCGCCCAGCAGCGGCAGCGTGCCGAAGGGGAGGAAGACCAGGGCCATCGCTATCCCGATAAGGAAGCAGATCGCCCACCAGCTGCGGGGGGCGGTGAGGCGTTCTTCGTACGGGGAGGCGGAGAGCTGCATGAAGCCAAGCTTGGCACGGTGCGAAGACTTGGTGGACGCGCGGGTAAGGTCTGCGGCTGTGAGTCGTACTTCCGCAGCTCTGAAGCCTCCCGCCGATGCCGTCGCGCCGGTGCGGCACCCCGACGCGCCCGCCCCCGGCGAGCTCCTCGGCGCCCACTACGAACAGTGTTTCGGGTGTGGCGGGGACCAGTCGCACGGACTGCACCTGGAGGCCCGCGCGGGAGAGGGCGTCACCATCACGGCGGAGTTCACGGTACGGCCGGCCCACCAGGGCGCCCCGGGACTCGCCCATGGCGGAGTGCTCGCCACCGCTCTCGACGAGACGCTCGGCTCGCTGAACTGGCTGCTGCGCACCATCGCGGTCACCGGCCGACTGGAGACCGACTTCGTGCTGCCCGTCCCCGTGGACACGGTGCTGTACCTGGAGGCCGAGGTCACGGCGGTGGCCGGCCGCAAGATCTACTCGACCGCCACCGGGCGGATCGGTGGCCCCGACGGGCCCGTCGCCGTTCGCGCGGACGCCCTCTTCGTCGAGGTCAAGGTCGACCACTTCATCGACAACGGCCGCCCGGAGGAGATCCGCGCCGCCATGAACGAACCGGACCAGATCCGCCGTGTCCGTGCCTTCGAGGTGAACCCGTGACCCGCGAGCCCCGTCAAGAACTCGCCGTGCTGATCCGCCGCGTCGACCCGGACGTACCGCTTCCCGAGTACGCCCAGCCCGGTGACGCGGGAGCCGATCTGCGCACCACCGAGAGCCGTGAACTGAAGCCGGGCGAGCGCGCCGTACTGCCCACAGGTGTGTCCATCGCGCTGCCCGAGGGGTACGCGGCCTTCGTGCACCCGCGTTCCGGGCTCGCAGCCCGCTGCGGTGTCGCCCTGGTGAATGCCCCGGGGACGGTTGATGCCGGGTACCGTGGGGAGATCAAGGTGATCGTGGTGAATCTCGACCCGCACGAGTCGGTGCGGTTCGAGCGCTTCGACCGGATTGCTCAACTGGTCGTCCAGCAGGTCGAGAAGGTCCGCTTCCAGGAGGTCGCGGAACTTCCCGGCTCGGCGCGGGCCGCAGGGGGCTTCGGGTCCACTGGCGGTCATGCCGCCGTGGGCGGCACAACGGGTGGGAATCGATACGCTTCGGTCGTATCCGACCGGGAAGGACAGTGACGTGTTCGGACGTCGCAAGAAGGGCAGTGCCGCCGAGGACGCGGCGGGCGAGGCCGAGCAGGTCGTCGACAGTGTCGACACTGAGGCGGACGAGGCGGACCGGGAGCGCGTGAGGCTCGAGCCGGAGCCGCGGCCCGACGGACCCTGGGACGACTCGGAGGTGCGGGACCCCGCCGAGGGCCGCGTGGACCTGGGTGGTCTGTTCGTGCCCGGAGTCGACGGCATGGAGCTGCGGGTCGAGGTCGCGGGCGACGCGATCGTCGCGGCCACGGTCGTCCTCAAGGACAGCGCCATCCAGCTGCAGGCCTTCGCCGCTCCCAAGCGTGAGGGCATCTGGGGCGAGGTGCGCGAGGAGATCGCCTCCGGCATCACCCAGCAGGGCGGTGTCATCGACGAGGTCGAGGGCCCCCTGGGCTGGGAGCTGCGGGCGCAGGTGCCGGTGCAGCTGCCGGACGGCACGGGTGGTTTCCAGGTCGTGCGGTTCGTCGGCGTGGACGGCCCCCGCTGGTTCCTGCGCGGAGTGATCTCCGGGCAGGGCGCCGTGCAGCCGCAGGCCGCGGGCCTGCTGGAGCAGATCTTCCGGGACACGGTCGTCGTACGCGGTGAGGGTCCGATGGCCCCGCGCGACCCGATCGTCCTCAAGCTGCCGAACGACGCGCAGATGGTGCCCGAGGGTGTCCAACAGGAGGAGCAGAGCGGTTCCCGCTTCTCCGGAGGCATGGGACAGCTGCAGCGCGGACCGGAGATCACCGAGGTCCGCTAGGGCCTGGCCGGCGGACGCTCCGCGGGCAGAACAGTCATACGGCTTCAAAGGGCCGCACCCCTCGACGGGGTGCGGCCCTTTCTCGTGTGCGATCCCTTGACGGACAGTTGGTCTGTACCTATGGTCTCGGCCCAACGCCTATGTTCATACAGGCGTTCATCGTTCACATACGAGAACGGATGGCCCCTCACCATGCGCCGTACCGCACTCCTCGCCACCGTCACCGCCCTCGTCGCGGGCGCCCTCGCCTGGCCCGCCGCCCGACAGGCCGACGCCGCCCCCGTCACCTTCGCGCACCCCGGAGTCACGGTCTCCAGGAGCCAGCTGGACTTCGCCCGCACCAAGGTCAACGCCGGGGCCCAGCCCTGGAAGGCCGCGTACGACCAGATGATGGCGAGCAAGTACGCCGACCTGAACCGCGTCCCGAAGCCCCGCGCGACCGTGGAGTGCGGCTCCTACTCCAACCCCAATAACGGCTGCACGGACGAGCGCGAGGACGCGATAGCCGCGTACACCGACGCCCTCGCCTGGTACATCACCCGCGACGACCGGTACGCGCAGAAGTCCATCGCCCTGATGGACGCCTGGTCGGCCGTGATCAAGGAGCACACCAACAGCAACGCGCCCCTGCAGACCGGCTGGGCCGGCTCCTCCTGGCCCAAGGCCGCCGAGCTCATCAAGTACACCTACACCGGCACCTGGGCCAACTCCGGCCGCTTCGCGACCATGCTGCGCACCGTCTACCTCCCCGAGGTCATCAACGGCTCGAACTCCAACGGGAACTGGGAACTGTCGATGATGGAGGCCGCCGTCGGCATCTCCGTCTTCCTCGAGGACCGGACGTCGTACGACAAGGCCATGGCGAAGTTCCGGACCCGTACGGCCGCGTACGTCTATCTCTCCTCCGACGGCGCACTGCCCAAGACCGTGCCGAGCCAGAACCTCGACACCACCGCGAAGATCGTCAACTACTGGCAGGGGCAGTCCACCTTCGTCACCGGGCTCACTCAGGAGACCTGCCGCGACTTCACGCACACCGGGTACGGCATCTCGGCCATCTCGCACATCGCCGAGACCAGCCGGATCCAGGGCGAGGACCTGTACGGCACCGACGTCGGCGAGCGGCTGCGGCAGGCGCTCGGATTCCAGGCGAAGTACCAGCTGGGCGAGGCGGTGCCGAGCTGGCTGTGCGGCGGTTCCCTCACCCTCGGGCTGGGTCCCGTGACCGAGACCGGCTACAACGCCCTGCACAACCGCCTGGGCATCGCCATGACCAACACCCAGAAGCTGACCGAGCAGAACCGGCCGTCCGGCAGTAACAACCTCTTCGTCGCCTGGGAGACTCTCACCGACGGGGACAACCCCAACTGACGCCCTCTTTGGCCGGGCGCCCCGGTGTCGCCACCGGGGCGCCCGAACGGCGGGGGAGTGAATCGCCGGGCTGACCGGGGAGGGACATGAGCCAGGTCGAGGTCGCCACGAAGACCATGGTGCGCGTCGAGAACGTGCATCGCTGGTACGGCGGTGGAGCCGCCGTCGTACCCGCCCTGCGCGGCGTCTCCTTCGACGTGCCACGCGGCGAACTCGTCGCCCTCACCGGCTGCCCCGGGTCCGGCAGGACCACGCTTCTCAACCTGGTCGGCGGGCTCGACGAACCGGACGCGGGGCGGATCACCGTCGACGGGCTCGCACTGGACAGGCTCGGCGAGGACGGCCTGCTGGAACTGCGCCGGGACCGGATCGGCTTCGTCTTCCAGCCCCTCGGGCTCATCCCGCTGCTCACGGTCGCCGAGAACGTCGCTGTGCCGCTGCGGCTGCGCGGGGTCGCGCAGCACGCGCGCGAGGAGCGGATCGCGCGGCTGCTCTCCCTCGTCGGGCTCACCGACCACGCGGCGCAGCGGCCCGGGGAGCTCACCGGCGGGCAGCAACAGCGCGTGGCGATCGCGCGCGCCCTCGCGGGCGAACCCGCGCTCCTCGTCGCCGACGAGTTCGCGGCCGGGCTCGACGCCGGGGCCGGCCGTGCCCTGATGGAGCTGCTGCACGTGATCGTCCGCGGCGAACAGGTGACGGCCCTGGTCGCCCCCTCCAGGGCGACCCCGCTCGACCCGGCCGACCGGATCCTGGAGCTGCGCGACGGAGGAATCGTCGAGCACTGAGCCGACCGCCGGGCCCGGCAGGGCCCGGACCAGCGCATCAGGGTAGTGCCGACCGGCGCATCAGGGTTGCGTCAAAGACGGCCGTCGGCCGACTCCCCACCCCATTTGTCGAGATTGTTGGCCGTAAGGTCGACGCTGCGTGTACAGCGGTGACAGGAAGACAATGAGGCCATGGGACGCGGCAAGCTTCGGATCTACCTCGGCGCGGCACCGGGCGTCGGCAAGACGTACGCGATGCTCTCCGAGGCGCACCGCCGCGTGGAGCGGGGCACCGACTGTGTGGTCGCCTTCGTGGAGCACCACAACCGGCCGCGCACCGAGGTGATGCTGCACGGCCTGGAGCAGGTCCCGCGCCGACAGCTCGACTACCGGGGCTCCGTCTTCACCGAGATGGACGTGGACGCCGTACTGCTGCGCGCCCCGGCCGTCGCCCTGGTGGACGAACTCGCGCACACCAATGTCCCCGGCTCCCGCAACGCCAAGCGCTGGCAGGACGTCGAGGAACTCCTCGCCGCCGGGATCGATGTCGTCTCGACCGTCAACATCCAGCACCTGGAGTCGCTGGGCGACGTCGTCGAGTCCATCACGGGTGTGCGGCAACGCGAGACCGTCCCGGACGAGGTCGTACGGCGGGCCGACCAGATCGAACTGGTCGACATGTCGCCCCAGGCGCTGCGCCGCCGTATGGCGCACGGCAACATCTACAA
>NZ_JBEYFS010000113.1:0-37029 GCF_040634475.1 Streptomyces sp. NPDC007095 | reverse complement strand
CGGGCGTACTCGACGCTATCGACACGATCACCACGCACCATGTCACAAACCTACTACCCATTGTGACGGCCCTTACCCTCCGTGAGAGGGAGGAGTTCCAAGCGCCGGTAGCCGAGCGTCACCTCGAAGCAGAAGTTGCCCATTGCGTTGGGGGCGTGATCAGCCCGCTGCTGATGAACATCGCTCTCCATGGGATGGGAGAGGTCATCGGAGCGAACCGTCCGTGGAACGCGAAGACGACCTCGCCGGCGCTGGTTCGGTACGCCGACGACTTCGTGGTGTTCTGCACCACGGAGGAAGAGGCTATGAAGGCCAAGCAGGACCTTGCCGCATGGCTCGAACCCCGGGGTCTCTCCTTCAACGAGGAGAAGACCAGGGTGGTGCACCTCTCCAGTGGGGTGGACTTCCTGGGGTTCAACGTCGGCAGGTTCCGCGAGAAGCTGATCATCAAGCCGAGCCGGGACGCCCTACAGAGAGCCCGGAAGAGGATCAGTGTCACGGCCAGGGAGAACAGTGGCTCGCCCACGGAATACCTGGTCAGGGCACTGTCACCCTTCGTGCGTGGCTGGTCCACGTACTACCGGTCAGTCTGTTCGAAGGAGACCTTCAACCAACTGGACGCCTACACCTTCGAGGTCCTGAAGCGTTGGGCTATGCGGCGGCATCGCCGCAAACCCTGGGGATGGATCAAGCAGAGGTACTGGGGCAGGTTCCAGCCAGGCAGGTCCAGCAAGTGGGTGTTCGGCACTCCCGAGCACTACTTGCAACAAGCCGCCTGGATGCCGATCCAGCGACACACCCTGGTCAAGGACGATGCGTCGCCCGATGATCCGGAGCTGGAAGAGTACTGGGGGAACCGTCGACGCAAGCGGGTGCAGGCCGTGGGGGAGCCCAGGAAAATCCTCTCCCTCGCCTACCGCCAGCGAGGGCTGTGTCCCAGGTGCGGACTAGATCTGATCGACGGAGCCGGATTCGACCCGGACGACGTTCAGGACTGGGTCAAGTGGTTCACGGGGAGCCTCCGGGCGATCCACGTGCATCACCTGACCTACCGCAGCAAGGGCGGTAGCGACCACCCGAGCAACCTGGAGCTGATCCACACGACCTGTCATCATCAGGTACATGCTGGTGACCGAAGGCTTGACACCCAACAGGCAGCCACAGGCTAGCTTGAGCCGGATGCGGGGATGACTCGCACGTCCGGTTCTGAGGGGGCCGGGACGCAGCAACGCGTCCCGGCTACCCGACTGCTCAGCGTAGTCAACAACGACGGAACCACCGAGACCGGCTTCCTGATGGACGACATCGTCCGCGAGGGCGCCCGGCGGATGCTCGCCGTGGCCCTGGAGGCCGAAGTCAACCAGTACATAGCCGAGTTGGCCGACCAGCGTGACGAAGCCGGTCGCCGGCTGGTGGTCCGCAACGGCCACCACCGCGAGCGCACCGTGACCACGGCCGCAGGCCCGGTCCCGGTCAAGGCGCCGCGCGTGAACGACAAGCGCGTCGACGCCGCCACGGGCGAGCGCGAGCGGTTCTCGTCGAAGATCCTGGCCCCCTGGTGCCGGAAGTCCCCGAAGATCAGCGAGGTTCTTCCCCTGCTCTACCTGCACGGACTGTCCTCCGGCGACTTCGTGCCCGCCATGGAGCAGTTCCTCGGCAGCTCGGCCGGGCTTTCGCCGGCCACCGTGACCCGGCTGACCAAGCAATGGAGCGATGACCACGCCGTCTTCCAAGCCCGCGACCTGTCGGAATCCGACTACGTCTACGTGTGGGCCGACGGCGTCCACCCCAAGATCCGCCTCGGCCAGGCCCGCTCCTGCGTCCTGGTCCTCATGGGAGTGCGCACCGACGGCCGCAAGGAGCTCATCGCGCTCGCCGAAGGACTGCGCGAGTCCACCGAGTCCTGGGCCGACCTGCTACGTGACTGCCGGCGGCGCGGCATGCGGGCCCCCGAGCTCGTGGTCGGTGACGGCGCGATGGGCCTGTGGCGGGCTCTCACGGAGGTGTTTCCGCAGACCAGGCACCAAAGGTGCTGGGTTCACAAAACCCGGAACGTGGTCAACGCCCTGCCGAAGTCGGCCCAGCCCGGAGCGAAGAAGGCATTGCAGGAGATCTTCTACAACGCCGAAGACCGCGACCACGCCGAGAAGGCCGTCAAGGACTTCGATCGCGCCTACGGCGCGAAGTGGCCCAAGGCGGTGAAGAAGGTCACCGACGAGACCGATGAACTCCTGGCGTTCTACGACTTCCCCGCCGAACACTGGGTCCATCTCAGAACGACGAATCCGATCGAATCCACCTTCAGCACCGTCAAGTTGAGGACCCGGGTCACCCGCGGAGCTGGCAGCCCCGCAGCAGCCCTGGCCATGGTGTTCAAGCTCACCGAGTCCGCCCAGGCCCGCTGGCGCGCGATCACCGCACCCCACCTCGTCGCCCTCGTCCGCAACGGCGCCACATTCCACAACGGCTACCTCGTCGAGCGCCCCGAGGTGAGCGCAGCATGACCAGGCACGGGAACCGTCCACTGCTCTTCCTGGACGTCGACGGGCCGCTCCTGCCGTTCGGTGACGACCCGCAGCGCGATCTCGCGGGCACCGCATCCAACTCGCACCTGGCGCGGCCCGACCCGCAGATCGGGCCGCGGCTCGCGGCGCTGCCGTGCGACCTGGTCTGGGCCACCACCTGGGAAGAAGAGGCCAATATCGAGCTGGCACCGCGACTCGGCCTGCCGCAGCTGCCGGTCGTGAACTGGCCAGAGCCCTCAGCCGCCCACGAACGCGAAGACCAGTGGTTCGGGCTCCACTGGAAGACCCGAACCCTCGTCGCGTGGGCGGACGGACGCCCGTTCGCCTGGGTCGACGACGAGATCACCGACGCCGACCGAGACTGGGTATCCACCCATCACCCCGGCCAGGCGATCCTCCATCGCGTCGCGTCGTCCCGCGGCCTCACCGACCAGGACTTCGCAGTCCTCGATCAATGGCTACAGCTGGCTTGAGGTTCTCCGCGCTGATCCACAGGATTTGACAGTTACTCCACCATCCGCACTGGTCACGCTTCCGACGACGCAGCCAGGCCCGCGCCCGCCGCTCCCACTGCAAACGCCGAGGCCACAACCCACAGATGCGGTTGCAGTACCAACCCGTCGAAGCGGAACGTCTCACCCAAGACTGACAGAGGTGCTGGCCGGCCTGCCGCTACCCCGTTTTCCGGACGGGCGACTGGTGCTGGCGGTGGACGTCTCGCCGTGGCTGCGGTCGGATGCGCCGTGCTCGCCGGACCGGTTGTACTGCCACGTCTACAGGGCGCCCCCCGACCCTGCGTGAACTGGCAGCTGGGCGAACCTCAGATTTTCCTCAAATGTGATTGTCATCATCCTCACACGTCCCGTACCTTCCGCATGTTCAACCAAGATCACCTTCACAAGTCCATCCCTCAACCTGTCCTATAGGAAGGGAATTTGACCCTCCTCAGCCATGGCGCGCACAGGCAAGCGCGCTTCGATGGTCGGAATGGCGGCAGCGGCAGTTGTCGGCGCTCTCGCGGTGCCCGCTCAGGCATCATCCTGGTCCAGCAGCCTTACCAATGTCGGAAATGACTTCGAGTCACGTCGCTGGACCGACGACGGCGGCTCCACGTCGATCAAGTTCACCAACTGCACAAGATCGGGATCGCAAGCCGTCAACGTGACGCTGCGCAAGGACACCTTCGGGCCTGACCCGCTGTACAGCACTGCGACCTTCACCAACTGCTTCAATTCCGGCGCCACGTCAACCGGCAACTGGGACGACCACGGCAGTGGCGACTACTACTTCGTCGTCGACTACGGGCAAAACGTCTACGCTCCCGTGTCGGTCAGTTCGCTCTCCGTCTACTACTGATCGGTAGTTCTCCGGGCCCCCGCCGCACAGCGTGCCGCGGGGGCCCGGCACACAGAAAGGCCCTGCATGCCTATCACCTTCCGCGAGTGCACCTTCCGCTACCGGGGAGGTGACGACGTCATCCAGAACCTCGATCTGGCTTTCACCTCCGGAGCCACGGTTCTCCTCGGACCCAACGGAGCAGGCAAGAGCACACTGCTGTCGCTTGGGGCGAGCGCACTGCGCCCACAGTCCGGAGGCGTGACATTCAACGGCCTGAGCCCGTGGAACCGCAAGCAGTCCGCGGCCTACCGCGCAGCAGTGGCATGGCTCCCGCAGAAGCCGTCATTCCTCTCAGGAATGACCTGCCGTCAGCACGTCACCTATGCGGGATGGCTCAAGGGGATGACACAGCGCGACGCATCGAGCGCGTCCGGCGAGGCACTGGAACGTGTAGGCCTTGCCAAGCAAGCAGACCGGAAGGTCAGCGAGCTGTCCGGCGGGCAGCAGCAGCGTGTCGCCATCGCTCAGGCCCTCGTCCACCGCGCTAAGGTCCTCCTCCTCGACGAACCCACCGTAGGACTCGACCCGAAACAGCGCAGATCATTCCTCCAGCTAATCGCATTACTGCGCGACGAAACACATGTGATCGTCTCTACCCATGACATCGCCGACATCAGTGAATCCTTCAGCGATGTCGTAGTACTTCATGGGGGAAAGGTCCTGTTCAACGGACCCGTTCCTTCGTTCCTCGCCCATTCGGGAACCCGGATCCACTCAGAACGCGCCGCGGAAGACGCCTACACCGCTGTCCTCGAAGGAGGATCCAGGTGATCATCTGGCATCAGCTGCGGCGTTCGGCGGCCCAATGGGTCATCCTGCCGGCCGCCCTGTTCGTATACCTGTACATGCAGAGTGCGGTATCCACCGTCCCGTCACACTACGGAATCGAGTCGGGCGAGAGCACGATCTATGCACTGGCCACCATCGCCCCGGCCGTCGCCGCATGCGCCGCATGGGACTCGGGGCGCATGCGGCCCGTACGCCACATGCTGACCACATCCTCCCGGTCACGATGGTCGCTGCTCCTGTTCATCGGCACTCCCCTCGCCGCACTGGAAGCTGCACTTCTCGTGCTCGCCGTCGTCCTGGCACGGATCAACACCGGAGTACTTCCCTCCGGTGCCGGCTGGACCGCACTGGCACACATGATCATCGTCCCTGCCGAGTGGGCCGTGATCGGCTGGTACGCCGGCGGGCGCCTGCACAGAAGTATTGCCGCACCAGCAGCAGCAGCCCTGTGCTGGACCTGGCTGACGATGCCACATGCAATGTCCAACGCATGGCTGAGGCACCTCGGCGGGTTCATCGACGGAACATCCACCATCACCGATGTCCACCGGGCCGAGATCTATTTCGTGCCATGGATCTTCACCGGCTGTCTTATAGCCGTCACATGGCTCCTCACCCGTACCGGCCCCCGCCGCGTCTTCCTCCCCGCCGGCACAGGTGCCGCCGCCGTAGCACTCCTCGCCGGATACGCCGCAGTCAGCGGATGGGGCTACAGCAACCCGGAAACCGTACGTGCCGTTCATTCCGTGTGCTCTGGAACCTCCCCGCAGATCTGCGTTCCACCGGAGTACCGTTCCTACATTCCGCAGATCCGCCACAGCACCCAAGGCCCGCTCAGTGCCCTGGCCGCCGCTGGCGTCACACAGCCGAAGCGTATGGAGATCCTGTCGCCGTCAGCCAAGCCCGCACCGGGCGTATGGCGGCTGCACTGGTCACTTCCTACTGTTCACCAGCAAGCCGAATACCACACGGCCGCCGATGTCATGGCAGTATCGGCCGTCGAGGGGACCGCGGCCCAACATGGCAAGCATTCGTGCGGAGGCCCGTCCGCTCCAGAACTCCTATGGGCCACTGCCGTTGCAGGCAACAAGGACGAGGTGCGCAAGGAAACCGATCCGCAGTTGTGGAGCCTGGTGGGTCCTGTCCTCGATGAGCCAGTGAAGCAGCAGTCCGCCTGGTTCACGCAGCAGGTCCTTGACCATGCCTGCACAGTGGAGGGGGCGCGTTGAGGCTCTATGTGACAGCGGTGCGGAAGTGGTGGACCGCAGCTGCGGCGATCATCCTGATGGCAGTGGTATGCCAGCTTTCGGGAAAGAGCAGTATCGAGCTGCCCGCTCTCAGCGGCAGTGGCGTCACGCCCTTGGCCTACTTCACCCCGCTGCTGGTGTCCTCCGCGGTCCTGTACTGCCTCAACCGACGTGTCGATCACATCGAGCGGACCGCTGTGGTGCCTGTCGCCGTGATCGATGCGGCATGCGTGGCGTCCGTATTCGTTCTGTGTCTGGCAGCTGGTTTCGTGACAGGCTTCGACACCGCCCGCAACGTACTGCTGCTGATCTGCATCGGTCTTCTGATCGCCCAGGTGGGCAACACCGCATCAGGTATCGCCACGGGTATGATGCTGCTGATCGCCAGCATCGTCGCGGGACGTGGCCCGGCGGGAAGCCACGCCTGGTGGGCTGTGGTCCTGTATCCGTCGAGCAGTGTCCCTGCGTGGTCCCTGACTGCGGTAGTGCTGGCAGTCGCAGGCATCCGTTCTGTCAAAGCCTCCGGGAAGCCGTAGCCTTCCGTCCGGGGCCGACCTGAGCCGCGATGGGTGAGACCTGGCGTCCTGGCGCCGTGTCGTCCCATGAGGGGGCGCCGATGCACTCCGGTGACCGGGGGGCGATGAGCGGTTGGCCGGGGCTGGAGGTGCCTCCCCCTGAGTGGTGGACACGCTGATACTGGGTCTGCTTGATCCGGAGGAAGCGAGAAGACCGCCGATGGCGGACCGCTGGCGCGCGATCACCGGCGCACACCTGGTCCCGCTGGTCCGCGCGGGCGCGAGGTTCGAGAATGGCCAGCTCGTGGAGCGAAACGAGGTCGCGGCCTGATGCCGCCCTGGATCCCCTCACCGACGAGGAACTGGACGAACTCGACGAGCTGGCAGGGGCCGCGACTCCGGGCCCGTGGTTCGTCCGCAACCTCGATGATGCCGACGCCATGAGCCTTGTCGCCGTGAGCACCGTGCCCGACACCGGCCTCGGCGAGCGGTGGCCGGGCTTCGACCATCGCGAGATCGTGGCTGCGACCCTCATCCAACAGCCCCGCTACGTCGATGCCGTCGATGAGCGATGGGACCAGAACGCGCACTTCATCGCCGCCGCCCGCGGCACCGTCCCCCGCCTCGTCGCTGAAATCAGGCAACTGCGCCAACAGTTGGAGGCGACCAGCACTACGAACGGTCAAGAAGCGAACTGATCCACAACTATTGACAATTGCTCCTCACGGGTGTCGTAACCGCCCATGCGCGCCCATACGAACTTCGCGTCGACAGCGCGCATGACTTCGGGGTCGTCGAGGCGGCCATCGCGAAGTGCGGCACGGGCGTAGCGGATGGCTTTGGCGGTCTCGCGGCAGCCGGTCGCGCAGAAGAGGCCGCGCACATCGATGGCCAGAGCAGTGTCACAGTTCGCGCACGCGTCGGGTGTGAAGAGCACCGCGGCCTCCCCGCCTTGGTCGGATTCCCCAGTATCGTTCGCGGTCGCCAGCCCCGTACTGTGCCCGGCCATACCCCATGGCAGTCGGGGGCACACGTCTGGCGTGTTACGGCTACGCGTTAGAGACTCGCCGCCGATATGCCTTCTGTCGGCAGGCCGGACCGCAGTACCGGGAGTCTGCGCGGCCCGTGGTGATCTGTTCGCTGCACGTCTCGCACGGCTGGCCGCTCCCCTGGCTGCCGTTACGGCTACGGGTTAGAGACGTGAGGCAGGATGCCGAGCACGTCACCCTCTTCAGCAGCGGGTCCCCGTGCCGGACGATCACCAGGCCGCACGCCTCGCAGGCGGTCGGCGGCAGCAGCTCCCCGCGGCCGGTTGGCCACGGGTACCACTGGAAGCGGTCGGCGGTGCGCTCGGAGTCGACGGGCACGATGTTGGTCTCAGGGTCGATCCGACCGCGCATGTAGCAGGGCTCGCAGATCAGTTCGCGGGTGCGCCAACGTCGGTGCCCCTGCTTCCGGGACGCGTTGACGACATAGGCCGGCCCGCTGAACGGGTTGCCGCACAAACCCACCGGGACCGAGAGGTCACAACCCTACCGAAGAGGGCTGCAGAAGGGATGGTCCTCTAATGAGCGCTGATGCCGCGATCACGATGACGATGCCCCGTCTGACGAGGCGGCTGCGTCTCGCCATGTTCCCCTCCCGATTGTGCGGGGTCATTCTGCACCTGAGGGAGTTGGCGTGCTGGGCCGTCGTCGAGGGGCGGCGGGCGAAGTCGACGACGGCCCGCTGCGAGGCTGTGAGACCGGGCAGCGGGCCGTGCGGGCCGGGTCTGCGGCCAGTTGGCACGGAGCGGCCCCGGCCGGGGATGACCCGGCCGGGGCCTGGTCCCGCCCGCCCCGAGGGACTGGCTGGTTGCCGTCGACGGGCGGGAGTCTTCAGTGGCGCAGGTCTACCAACTGGTCTTGCTGTACGGGTGCCAGTGCCGGCCGCTGTGACCGAAGGGCTTGGTGCAGTGGACGTGCGTGCCCGTGTGCTCCGCCCAGCAGTAGCCAGAAATGCGGCCTTGAGCGCGAGGCAGGGTGGACTTGCTCACGGAGTGTCTCCTGTTCGCGAGGTGGGGCGCCGGGGACGCTTCGGGCAGCGCGAGCCGCATTCGTAGACCTCGACGCTCAGGTCGTAGGCGCCGCTGGACCCCGTCGCGCGGCCGGCGGACCGGGCCCCGCGGGTGAGCCGCTTCCGGCACCAGCAGCAGTCCCACCCCGAGTACTGAGCGCGGGTCAGATCGGCGACCTGGGGCGGCTTCCGTTTCCAGGAGGCCATCGGTCGGCGAGCGGGACCAAGCCGTACCGGATCTGGCAGGGATGGCACGCGAACCGCTGGCGGCCCGTTCCCGGGCCGGATCCCGACTCTTCGATCTGGATCAGGCGGACGTCCCGCGTGATCCCTTTATGCCAGGCGCAGTAGGCGTAGGCCGTCGGGGTGGTGGGCGCGCTCTGGGTCTGCGTAATCTCTGCCATGTCGACTCCAACCAGTCGTCCGCGCCCGGGGCCGTTCGCGCGGCCGCCGGGGTTCATACGATCTGGCCAGGATCTTGTGACGGACGGTGTCGACTCGATCCCCCACCGGTAATCTCACGGTGAGATGGCTTTCCATCCCGCCATGGAAACCGGGGGCCGCACCATGCCGACCGCACTCGAACCGATCGAACTGCCCGACTGGGCATGGGAGCGCGCCGAGGTCCGTCAGGCCCTCCGCGCCCGCGACATGGGTGCCGTGTTCCGCCAGGTGCAGCAGTACGCCGGGGCCAGCCAGTCCCGCATCGCCGTGGCCACCGGGATGACGCAGGCCCGCGTCAACGAGATCATCAACAGGCGCCGCGAGGTGTCCCGCCTCGACGTGTACGAGCGGATCGCCGACGGCCTCCACATGCCTGACGACGCCCGGCACCTGCTCGGCCTCGCCGCGAGCCGAGAGAAGCGCTCCGGCGGGCCAGCCTTCGACCTCGCCGCGTTCCCCGAGGTGGTCCGTGTGTACGCGGCACAGAATTCGGCGGCCGACGAAATCCAGCAACAGGCCCGCGAGGCAAAGGAGCTGGACGTCCTGGCCGTGCGCGGCCTCGGCCTGATCGGGCTGAACGACAGCCTTCTGCGCGCCTGCCTTCCCCGCGACCAGGGCGGCAAGGGGCTCCGCATCCGCGTCCTGCTGCTCGACCCGGACTCCGATGTCCTGGACCGCCGTGCAGCCGAGATCGGGGAGTCCTCCGAGTCTCTGGCCGGAGGCGTCCGGCTCGCCGAGGCGCGGCTTCGCGAACTGGCCGCCTGGTCCGAGATCGAGGTGTACAGGTACCGCATGCTGCCTACTTGGCGGCTCATCCGCACGGACTCCACCATGTTCGTCAGCGCCTTCGACGCGGGGTGGGAAGGCCACGAGAGCGCCACGTACAAGGTCATGGAGACGCCGCACGGGCCCCTCTTCCGGGGGTTCCGCCGGATGTTCGATGCGATCGTCGACGGCGCGGAGCGGACAGTGTGAACTGAGAGGGGAAGCGCACGTGATCGAGGCGGAGTTGAAGGCCCGGGTCCACTCGCCCGAGGCGGTCATGCGGCAGCTCGACGAGCGCGCCGAGGCCCGCATCGAGGTGTACCAGGACACCTACTACGACCGGCCAGACGGCTCGCTGGAGAAGGCGGACCAGGAGCTGCGAGTGCGGACCGTCCGCGGCCCGAACGGCCTGAGGACCGTGCTGACGTTCAAGGACGCGACGGTCGACGAAGCCTCCGGCTCGAAGCCCGAACACGAGACCCGGGTCGAGGACTCCCAGGAGGCGCACGCCATCCTGCAGGGCCTCGGCTACGCCCCGTCGATCGCCTTCTCGAAGCGGTGTCGGAACTACGACTTCGAGGCCCGCGGCCGGCAGATGCTCGCCACCCTCGTGCGCGTACCCGAGATCGACGGGACGTTCCTCGAGGTCGAGACGATTGTCGTCGAGGAAGACATTACGGCCGCGCTGGACGACATCCGTGCCGTGCTCGCCGACCTCGGCATCGGCCCCGAGGACCTGACACGGGAGCTGTACACGGACGCGGTCGCCGCCCGCCGTCGCTGACCCCGGACATGAATGCCCCCTGTACGGTCACGAGGACCAAGCAGGGGGCCTTTGGGCTACCGGCCGTCGAGGTAGGCCTGCACGGGCGGGAACAGTCCGCGCGGCACGTACCGGTGGATCTCGCCGCGTGCAGCCCAGGCGATGGCGGATACCTCGCGCGGCGATGCGGCGCGCGCCGTGCCCCCGCGAACCGTGCACGCCACGTAGGCGATGAGCCGGCCGGTGTCGGGATGCACGCGTTCGCCGAGCAGCCTGACCGCCTCCACACCGAGGCCGGTCTCCTCGAGCGTCTCCCGGACGGCCGCCTGCTCGGCCGTCTCGCCCGGCTCGACGGTGCCACCAGGCAGTGCCCAGACGAGATCGGCCTCGGGGGCGGCGCGACAGATCAGCAGGAGCCGGCCGTGGTCAACAACTACGCCCATCGCCAAGACTGGTTGCTCGCCCACCGGTCGCCCCTCCACGTGCTCACGAGAGTTCCGCGCGTCCTCGCGGCCTACCCAATTTCTAACCCCTCCATGGAGTGATCTTGGGGGGCGAAGTTCAGGGAAGCGTAGTGACGTGCCTCGCGCCTCGAAGTCCCCCCCCGCAGTCGCCGCCCGCGGTGGCACTGGATCATCACCATCAAGTGGGATGAGAGCAACCGTTTCCCTGAGATGGTGACTGCCTCGGGGACCTGCGTGCCGCCGCCCGGCTATACGCGACAGGACATGTTCGATCTTCTGTACGAACGGACCGTGCGGGAAGCGAAGGCCACAGACGCTTACGTCCTGTTCTTCTCGCTGGAGCCGGACGAGCTATGTCGAACCGACGGCGCTGGCCCGTGACGCAGAAAAAGCCCCCTGCGCGGCCGTGATGACCATGCAGGGGGCCAGGCAGGGACGATCTATCAACGGGTAGGTAGGGGTTCCCCGGCGGTGCAGGTCCTCTGTGCCCTTGTTGAATCGCGCGAACCGAGTTGCGAGCACCTCCGTATGATCGGCCGCGGAGCTCGCGATGGCAGGGTTCTCGGCGTCGCCGAGGGAGTCGCCTGCCAACTGCCCACGTGGAAGGGCGTTCATGCGACCGCACCCGCGCGGTCGCCCCGGTGGAGGGCGCCCAGATCACCAGCCAACTGAGCGCGCTACCTGGCCAGCGTGGCCAAGTGGCGCGCTCGTGGTAGAGGCCGTCTCCCAGGCTTTCAGGCAAATGCGCACTCGCGGAGCTCCTTGAAGCCGCGGTTCACGGTCGGCTTGCTCGCGCCCAGCTTGGCGCACATCTCGTTCTGGCTGATCGAGGCGGTGCCGGTCTCCGGGTCGCTCAGGTACAGCAGCTGGTCCAGGACGCGGCGGCCGGCTGTGAAGCCGCTGTTTCACGCCTTCAGGTGAACTTCAAGAGCAGAAACGCTTATTTGCCCGATCTTGGAATGGTTATAGGCAATTCTGGCGGCCCTCTGACGGAAGGCTTGCCCATGCGGCGTCGTGCTGTGATTGCCACTGCTCTGGTTTCCCTGTCCGCCCTTGCCGTGACTGCGGCTGTGGCTGCGGGACCAGTGATGCCTGTTGCCGGGACGGTCACATGGTGCTTGTCTTCTGCGGCGGCTCAGCACCTGACGGCTGACGGAGTCGTGGTGTCGGCTGGTGCTCCGGCTGCGCTCGACTCTTCAGGGCCAACCCCGTGCGTGCAGTGGCCGATGAAGGGCAAGATCAGTCTCGACCTGACCGAGGGGTCCTGGACTGCGGGTGGCGGTATGACCTTCACCAGGGCCTCGGACGGGCGCAGTCTGCGCTTCACCGGGGCGCACGGTGACTTGGCGCGGCGGTCGATGTCGGTGGATGCGGCTGTCGGAAATGAAGCATCGAAGCCAGTTGATCTCTCCACGTACGAGCTCGACATGACGAAGATGACGGTCACCATGCCGTCTTTGCACTCGCCTGGCTCGGTTGAGGGCAAGCCCTTCGACACGATGCTCGTGCAGGACGGTGCGGCGGTGTTCTCCCAGGCGTTCGGTGCGCCACCGGTTCCCAGCGGGAACAGCCTGGCCACGCTCGCGGGCCGTGTCGAAGTGGTCCCGGCGCTGGGCTGAGTCGGATGTTGGGGGAATCTGGCGTCGGCATTGACTGTCCTGGCCTCCTGGGTGACGTCCGTGCTGAGAAGGCCAACGCTGCGGTGTTGGCCTGGGCGCGGGATTTAAGACTGGCGGTTGACGCTTTTGAGGAGAAGCGTCTGGTTGCCATGCGGCTGGGGGAATTCGCTCGCCTGACCGTGCCGGAGGCGAGCGACTGCGACTTGGAACTGACGGCTCAGTGGGCTGCGTTCATCTGCCTGCTCGACGACCGGTTCGACCGCAGTCGGGTCGATACCCGCCCGGAGGGGGTTGCGTCGCTGTTCAACCGGCTGCTGGGCGTGATCACCGGTGGTGCGGCCGGATCGGGCAGTGGGATCGAGCAGGCTCTGGACGACCTGTGGCGGCGTACGGCTCCGCGGATGTCCACGCAGTGGCGGGAGCGGTTCGTTGCCGACTACCGCGACTTCGCCCTGGCCACATGTGAAGAGGCCGCCGGCCGCACCGACCGGGTGCGGCTGGGGCTCAGCGACTACGTCCTGCGGCGTCGCAGGACTATTACCGCGCTGCCCATGGCAGACATCCTGGAGTGCACCGCTGGCGCGCCCTGGCCCGGGCTCCCCGGCGGGGAAGACCTCATGAGCGCGTTACGTCTGGCTGTGGCTGATGTGGCCGGTTGGACCAATGACCTGGTCTCGGCTGAGGATGACCTGCAGGAGGACCACGACAACCTGGTGACCATGCTGGGCCGTGAACGCGGTTGCTCCCTGTCCTCGGCACGCGAGCAGGTCACGGTAATGCGAAATGACCGAGTCAGGGATTTCCATGAGCTTGCCGCTTCGTTGACGGCGATGGCCGCTTCCGGAACCGAGCGGGACGGAGTGCAGCGTTACGTGGCGGCTCTCGGGTCCTTTGTGGCTGCGACGCTGCACTGGCTCGGTGTCACCGATCGCTTCGACGCCCGTTGGTCGCTCGAGCGCCCCGGTCTATGTGACTGATCTCGTTCACTCCCACCCCTATCGGTTTCGCATTCACCGTGTTTGCCGTGCCCAAGGACTGTGCTATCGATGAGACTTCCTGCCGCCGAGCAGCTTCCCCCGGCTTGGCCATCGTCGCGTTTCCCGTCAGCGCTGCCTGCCGGACGTAGGCGTCTTTTGGCGCACTTGCTGAACCGGGTGGGAGTGGACGGTGCCGTGCGCGACTCCTGTCGAAGCCGGGTCCTTGAATCCGCGCTCGCCCTGCCACTGGTGGAGCGGTGTGGATCTGGCCACCGTGACGCACGTGACCGCATGGTGCGTTACCTGGAGCGGCACCGATGCAGCGGAGATCTGATGGACTCGGCTGTGGCCGCTACCGCCCTGGGCCGGAGTACCGGGCACCCGGCGCATCACCAGGTCCTTGAGGACATTGTCAGCCGTGTCCCGGACTTTACCGGACCTCGCAAACGCGCTCTGGTCCAAGCCATCTTCACCATGCTTGGGGCAGCTACCGCCTATGACGACGTTGCTCCCCATGCCTTCGATGCGAGCGCGCTGCATCCCTGGGCTGTTGTGCAGGCCGTTGCCGTGAATGCAATCCTGGGCCGGGCGGCAGGCAGAGCCCCAGCTGGCCGGGACGATGTCACCCTGCTGGCATCCACTCTGAGCCCGGGAACGGTGTGGGAGGGAAACCTCTTCATTCACCTGTCAGTTCTGCACGCTCTGGTGGACGTGCCCGGTATGGAGAGCGTCGTCGACGCCGGTCTGCGCACCGCCCTCATGCACCAGCGGGAGGACGGCGGCCTGCCCTTTGTCACGGACACCGACACGTGGAGCACAGTCACCTCTGGCCTTGCCCTGTGTAGCGCCGACGCACCGCGCGAGGTGCTGCACCGCGTCGCCCGGCACCTCGTGCGCGTCCAGCACGCCAACGGCGGCTGGTCCTACACCGACCACGCTCAGCTCTCCGACACGGACTGCACCACCGTCGCGGTCGAATTCCTGCATCAGCTGGACGCGGATGCCTACCGCGAGCCGATTCGGCGTGCCCTGGACGCCCTGATCGCGGTTCGCGGCGCCGCCGGCGGATTCCCCACGTACGGATCAGGCACTCCCTCCGAGGCGTGCATGACCGCCGCCGCGATCAACGCGCTCAGCACCCAAGGCCGCCACCAGCACCTCATCGAGTCTGCTCTGCGGTTCCTCGCCGACCGCCAGATGCCTGATGGCTCCTTTCCTCCAGGCTGGAGTAGCAGTCGCCTGCACACCCTCTTCAGGGCGTACCTCGCCACTCGCCCCCACCACCGGCAGTCCTCTCTGAGCGTCCATGACATGAGCAGTCGGATCGCCGGCCTAGTAAAGAGCGCACAGAACGCGGACGGCGGCTTCGGACAGCAGAACGGCGCCCCGAGCGATGCCATCAGCACCGCCTATGCCCTGATCATCCTGGCCGGGCAGCTCGACTCTGCTCCCGCTGCGCGCGCCACTCGCTACCTGCTCACCCAGCAGCGTCCCGACGGCAGCATCATCTCCGTTCCCGACATGCTCGGCCCGCGTCCTTTCACGTATTACGTCCCCGTGTTGACCGACGCGTTCACTCTGCTCGCCCTGGGCCACCTCACCCATCGCATCCGGCTATCACGCGTCGTCTTGCCAGGCCGCCGGCACAGCAGTGTGCAACCCGCCGAAAGGACAGCCCCATGAACCCATTCCGCTCCAAGCCGGCTCGCCCTTCCCTGCCCGGGCGCGTATGCCTGGTCACCGGAGGTGCAGCGGGCATCGGCTGGGCCCTGACCCGTGCCTTGGCCGCGGCCGGGGTCCACGTGTACGTGTGCGACAACTCCCAGGCCGGCCTCGACCGAGCCGCTGCTGAACTCGCCCAGCTGCCTGGGACGGCATCCGTCATGTTCGCGCATGTCGACGTGACCGACCGCACCGCCCTTGAGGAGTGGATCGCCAAGGTCCATGCCGAGCACAGGCGCATCGACGTCCTGGTCCACAACGCCGCCTACATCCGCTGGGCGGACATCGAAGAGATGACCGTCGAGCAGGCCCAGTTGTCCATGCGCACCTCCTACGATGCCCTGGTCTGCTCCGTCACAGCGGTGCTGCCGCTGATGCGGGCGGGCCGAGGTGGGCAGATCGTGGCGATGGGCTCGGCCGCGGGACGGATCTTCGTCAAAGGGCCATCGGCGGCCTACGCCGCGGCGAAGGCCGCTGTCGAGGCGTACACCGAGATGCTGCGCATCGAACTGGCCGGCTCCAATATCGGCGTGACCCTGGTGCGCCCGGCCACCGTCGTAGGCACCGACTTCTTCAAGGTCCACGTCCCCTCGGCCCGCATGCCGAGGATCGCCGACTTCCTGCCGCCCACCACACCGGAAAAGGTCGCAGCCGCGACCGTTCAGGCCATCAGCAGCCGTCGGCCGGCCGTCGACATCCCCGGCTATCTGCCCTCGTTCTACCGTGCTTACGCCATGGCTCCGGAGCTTACCCGCAAGGCTGCCGCAACCGGGGGCAGCGCCCGACGCGACTATGCCGCCAGGCGCCCCACAGCCGCCACACCGGCGCAGCCCGAGCCCCTTCGAAGCAGTGGCACACACCAGGACGGGCTCATCGCCCGTGCCCTGAAGAAAGCGGGGGGAAACGCCCACTTCGTGCACGTCATGTCTCATATTGCACCGGGCGTCGACAGGGCAGCTCACCGCCTCAGCGGGGGCCGGATGCTCCTCATGCCCGCCACGCTGCCCTCCCTGATGCTCACCACCATCGGCCGGCGCAGCGGCCAGCCCCGTCAGACCCCTCTGCTGTGCCACCTCGAATCAGACGGAAGTTATCTCGTCGTCGACACCAACTTCGGCCGCCCCCCGAGTCCCGCCTGGTCCCACAACCTCATCGCCACACCCCGAGCAAGCGTGACCCGCCGCGGAAGCACGCTGCCGGTGACCGCCACCCTCCTGGAGGGGACCGAGCGGGCCGCCGCCTGGGACCACCTCGTCGAAGTCTGGCCCGCCTACGTCTCCTTCGCCCAACGCTCAGGGCGCCGCTTGCGGATCTTCCGGCTCACACCGGCCTGACCCCTGTCTCCCCACCGAACCACCACCGCGGAGAACACCGTGACCGTGCCCCTTCGTCCCACCCCCATGGACCTGACCATGCACGACATGGCCCAAGTCCATCCCTCGATCTCCCAGACCATCGGAGTGATCCTCCACCTCGAAGGAACTACTCCCGCCCTCAGTGAACTCCGCCGCCATGTCGCCTCCCACCTGGAGTCCGAGCCGCGCCTGACGCACTACCTCCGCGGCCCCGGACTCAAAGCCCGCTGGCACCACGACCCAACCCCCGACCTGAACCACCGCGTCCGCGAACAGCACCTCCCATCAGGCGAACAGCACCTCGAGACGGCTCTGACCGGCCTCGTCGCGCACCCCTTGCCCGACACGGGCCCCCTGTGGGACATCTGGCTGCTCGCCGGGTACGCCCCGGAGCGTTATGCCATCTGCCTGCGAGCGCACCACAGCACCCAGGACGGCATGGGCCTGCTCGGCACCCTGACCACTTTGTTCGGCACCGCACCCGCGCCCACCACGCAGCCCGCGCCCCGGGCAGGCGCCGGAGCCTACCTGGGCACCGTGCGCAGCATGCTCACCGCAAGCGCCACCAACAACGTCTGGAACGACACCGCACTGCCGCTCACCGGCCACCGTGACATCAGCTGGGCGCATGTCCCCACGCAGCGATTGCGGCAGGCCGCCACCGCCCGCGGCGGCGACACGAACGACGGCTTCCTGGCCACCCTCAGCGGAGCCCTGCGCACGTGGACATCACAATCCTGGCCCCGCGGCGCCGACAGGCCCCTGCCGGCAATCACCATGGTCAACCTGCGCAGGGCCGAGGAACACGACAGGCCGGGAAATTACTGCACCTTCACACCCGCGCCCCTCCCCTGCCACGAACCGACAGCTGATGGCCGCCTCGACCACATCATCGCCGCCACCCGCACTGCCAAAGACCCAACCCGTCACAAGGCCATGCGTTCCGTGATGGACCTCGTCCCCGCACGCGCCTTCCAGGCTCTGGCAACCCGGCTGACCACACCCGACCGGGCCACCATCACCACGTCCTACCTCGCC
Source organism: Streptomyces sp. NPDC007095 (assembly GCF_040634475.1). Classification (NCBI taxonomy): domain Bacteria; kingdom Bacillati; phylum Actinomycetota; class Actinomycetes; order Kitasatosporales; family Streptomycetaceae; genus Streptomyces; species Streptomyces sp. NPDC007095. Next base: position 19,353 of record NZ_JBEYFS010000113.1, on the reverse strand, counting down.
ATCCACCGGCCCCTCCGCTACAAACAAGACCCCGTCACCCGCATCCAGCCCTTCAACTGGCTCCCACGGCACCAGCCGGCGTCGATCGTGGCCTGCAGCTACAACGGAACCACCAGCGTCTGCTTCGTCACCGACGCCGCTCTCCCCGGACTGAACCAGCTGCCCAGCCTGTTCCACGACGCGGTGGACGAACTCCCGCATCCTCTCAACGACCCGCAGGTGCCGGGCCAACCTCCCCACACCGGCGTGACGCTCCCGGCACCCGCCGCTGACCGCAATACCACCACCGTCATCGACTTTGCGCTCATCAAAGACATCCTGGTCCAACAGGGAAATCTGCCGGCCGCACCGATCACTCCCCGGGCCACGCAGGCACAAGCCGGCATCGACTCCCTGGCCGTTGCCCTGCTGTCCATGAATCTCGAGGACCGCATGGGCGTCGTGATCACCGAACACGAACTGGCGACGGCACCCACCGTCGGCGACCTGGTCAACCTGGTGGCCCAACGGGCAGCGTCACCCTCGACCACGAGAGCCCGGGAGAGCAGGGCCCCCGCCCACAGGCAGATCGACCACACGCAGTAGCCGACGCATAGTCGTGCCCCGACCCCTCGCCAGAAGCTCCGACCCTCACCTGCCGACACCAGTGGCAGCACGCCGGCGACAGCGGGATCACAACGAGCGCCAGGTCAGACGGAATCCCGAAGGCAGATCCTCCGCTGACGGTGACGCGAACAGAGAAGACAAACCGTTGATCTTTGCACGTAAAGCCACGACTCCGTCGCCAGCGTTTGCCGCGCGACTGATCGGCCTGGGGTCCTACCTGCCCCCGCAGAAGGTAAGCAACGCCGAACTCGCATCACGCCTGGATACGACGGATGAATGGATTCGCACCCGTATCGGCATTGCCGAGCGACACATCGCCGATCCGGCGACGGCCACCAGTGACCTGGCGGTAGAGGCAGGACTACGGGCGATGAAATCGGCGGAGGTCGAACACATCGACGCCGTCATCCTGGCCACCGCCACTCCGGACCATCATGTGCCCGGCACCGCGCCGTTGGTGGCCCACCAACTCGGCCTGCGTCAAGTCCCCGCCTTCGATCTCGGCGCAGGCTGCTCGGGCTTCGTCTACGCAACGACCGTCGCAGCAGGACTCATCCACGCGGGAACCGCCAGCAACGTACTGGTCATCGGAGCGGAGAAGATGTCGGCCGTCATCGACCCCGCCGACCGATCTACAGCGCCGATCTTCGGAGATGGAGCAGGCGCAGTCGTGCTCACAGCCGGACACGCTGACGAATCAGGAGCTCTCGGACCAGTTGCATGGGGCAGCGACGGCGAGCAGGCAGACGCCATCTACATCCCCGACGGGGGCTCCCGCCGCCCCCCACGCACAACCGACGACGTGAGGAACCGGTACGTACACATGAAAGGAAACGAAGTATTCCGTCACGCGGTGCGCCGCATCACTCACGTGACTCAAGAATCAGCCGCCGCAGCTGGATGGGCTATCCAGGACATTGACAGGTTGATCGTCCACCAAGCAAACGCACGCATCAGCGCAGCCGTGGCCAACACCCTGGGAATCCCGCCAGAGCGCGTACCGTCCAACATCACCCACGTCGGCAATACCTCTGCAGCCTCCATCCCCCTGCTACTGAGCCACTCCGCGATTGACGGGCAACTGAAACCCAGGCAACGAGTCGTCGTGACCTCTTTCGGCGCAGGCTTCACCTGGGCGGCCACCACTTTGCTGTGGCCCATCGGCCTTCAGGCTCTCGCCTGAGCGCCTACTGCGTTCACCGGTGAAGGGTTCGTCGCTCTGATAGCGTCGCCAGCCAGGCGGCAACACGCGTCAACTGTCTGCAGAAGCGGTGGTGGCCGCCGTGGCGTACGCCCCGCGCGCCGACGTCGTGCAGGGCCTCCGTCAGCCACGCCCGGCCCGGCTCGCCCGCGTCACGAGGGCGAGCGCCGAGGGCGACCAGGCGCCGCTCGACCCCACCGCGGCCGCGCTCGCCGTTGCGGACCTTGGACATCGCGCGGTCGGAAGCGCGCGAGTTCGCGGATTCTTGGATGCGGTCACGCTCCAACCCGCGCATCGATTGGAGCTTTGAAAGGACCTGTGCGCGAGTTCGCCGCTCTAGCACTCGGACAGATTCGATCGTACGAGTCAAGGGTGATGGCCACTCGTTCGGCAGGTCAGGGCCCTTTCGCGCTGTAAGACTCCCGGGAGGGAACGCGCCGGTGGGGCGTGGGCGAGGCGGGAGCGGCGAGGCAGGGTGGGCGTGACCGAGCGCGGTACGGCCGGTCGTGCCGCTCCGGACGGGGCGGGGCCGGGCGTGACGGACCAGGGCGTCCCGCGCGCACGCGCGGTGACGGAGGACCGGCCGGGCGGGCGACAGTGCGGTGGCGGACCCGGCGGGCAGCGGCGGGACGAGAGGGCGGCGCGTGCGGGGCCGCGGCACGTGGCCTGCGTGATGGACGGCAACGGCCGTTGGGCGCAGCGGCGTTCGCTTCCCCGTACGGCGGGTCACCGGGCCGCGGAGACCGCCGTCATCGACGTCATCGAGGCGGCCCGGGCCGCCGGCGTGGAGTGGCTCAGCCTGTACGCCTTCTCCACCGAGAACTGGAACCGCCCTGGCACCGAGGTCGAATTCCTGATGCGTCTGGTGCGCCGGGTTGTGCGCAAGCATGCGCCGCTGCTGCTCGCGCGCGGCATCCGCTGCCGTTTCCTCGGGGTCGCCGACCCGCGCATCCCCCGTGAACTGGCCCAGGACTTCGACGACTTGGCGGCGCTGACCACCGACAACCGGGGGATGACGCTGACCGTCGCCTTCGACCACGGCGGGCGCCGGGACATCGTCGAGGCCGCAAGATCGCTGATCCGCAGCGGGACGCCCGCCGACGAGGTGACCGAGCGGCTCTTCGCGGACCACCTGCCTTTCCCCGACACCCCCGATGTGGATCTGGTCATCCGCACCTCCGGTGAGCAGCGCATCTCCAACTTCATGCTCTGGCAGGTCGCCTACGCCGAGTGGGTCTTCCCCGAGGTGCTCTGGCCGGACTTCCGCGCTCCCGACTTCCTCGCCTGCCTGCACACCTACCGGCGCCGCGACCGCCGCTTCGGCGGCGTGCCCGCCCGGACGAACGGAGACCCATCATGACCACCGAAACCACGGGAACGGCCGACGAGGCATCCCTGTTCGGCCCGAAATCGCAGTTCAGCGCCTTCTTCGACGACCCGCGCTGGGCCCTGGCCATGATCCGCGCCACCGTACTGGAGGCCGCTCACCCGCAGATCGGCGCCGCCCTCGTCGACAACTCCACCTTCGTCGCCCACCCCTGGCGCCGACTGCGCAACACCTTCCTCAGCATGCGGCGCATGTTCGGCACCGACCCAGCGGTACGCGAACGGGAGGCCGCCCGACTCAACCGGCTGCACGCCCGCATGAGCGGCTCCGACTCCCGCGGCCGCGCCTACGACGCGATGGACCGCGCGACCCGCGCCTGGGTGGTCGCCACCCTCTTCGAGAGCGCCGTCACCATGTGCCGGCTGAGCGGCCAGCCGCTCGACCAGGACACGATGGAGCGGATGTACGCCGAGTACCGCGCGTTCCTTGCCGCGCTCGACGGCGACGCCGCAGAACTCCCCGAGGACCTGAACGACTTCTGGCGATACTTCGACCGGGTCGTCGAAAACGAGCTGGAGAACACCGAGGCGGCCCGTGTCATCCTCTACCGGCTCTTCGACCACCTGCCCGCCCCTGCGCTGCTCGACGGCGTGCCGACACTGTGGGCGGCCGGCCGCGCTGTCGCCGGTCCGCTCCTCGGCGCGATCACCGTCGCCTCGCTCCCCGAGCCCTACCGGCGTCGGGCCGGTCTGCCCGAGATGCCCGGCGCCCCAACCCTCATGCAGGGCGCCTACCTCGCCGCCGGGCTCGCCCGATTCCTGCCCGAGGGCTGGATCAACGCCGAAAGCATCATCGAAGCCCTCTCACTCTCGCCCGACAGCGACGACCCTCGCGCCCGCACCGTATCCGCCCTGCGCGCCCGCATGAAGCGGGCATCGGCCCTGCTCCGCCTCCTCACACCACTGAGCGGCGACACCAATCCCGACCCGGCGCCTTCGGCGGGCACAGAAGAGAACCGACGCTCGGCGGAGGAGTTCTTCCGCCGAGTGCTGGACCAGACCGGCGACGGCCACCTCGACTGGCCTGACCTCGCCGCCATGGCACGCGAACTCTCCACTCGCCTCGACCTGGACGAACCCGAGGAGGCCCGGCTCTACGACGCCTTCGCCGCCTGGTGGCGCGAGCTCCAGGCCGCCCTCGACACGGACGGCGACGGCCGCGTCAGCGCCGAGGAGTACGCCACCGCCGTCCCCTCCCTCGCCGGACCCGCGCTCATCCGCGTTGCCGAGGTCCTCTTCGACGCCACAGACAAGGACGGCAACGGGAGCATCGACGCGGACGAGTACCGAACCCTCTTCCGCACCGCCTTCCACCGCGACCTCACCACCACCGACGGCGCCTACGGCCGGAGCGTCTTCGTGGGCGACTTCCTCTCCTTCATGGCGGGCCGCCGCACGGGCACCCCGTACGACCCCCTCCTCACCGACGCCTAACGAGCTCGTACATGGCGCAGGCCTCCACGGGCGGCGGTGAGTGGTGCCGGTCAGCGGGTGATGCGGGCCCGGGCCTTCTCGGCCTGGACGTGGACGGCATCGGCGTGCGCGGCGGCGCGGACCTTGTCGGCCCAGTCGGCGGCGCGCTGCGCCAGGCCGGCGAGGCGTACGAAGTAGGCGTCCTGGTGCTGGCGGGCGCGGTCCATGAGCCGGGCGTGCTCGGCGGTCAGTTCCTGGGCGGTGTACGCGGCGATCGTCTCGGTGCCGTGGCGGCGGGTGACGCGCCCGAAGGGGCAGGCGCCTGCCTCCTGCTCGATGACGGCGAGGTCGGCGGCGGGCCAGCCGGTCCTGGGCGGTGTACGCGGCGATCGTCTCGGTGCCGTGGCGGCGGGTGACGCGCCCGAAGGGGCAGGCGCCTGCCTCCTGCTCGATGACGGCAAGGTCGGCGGCGGGCCAGCCGGTCTCCTCGTCACGTGGGCCGAGCTGGATGTCGAGCACGCACACCGCGTCCGGGTCGTGCAGGCCGTTGCCCTGATAGCGGCGGTGCGGTCGGGGCACCGGGCCGGTGGGGCGTTCGGTGTGCGCGCGCCAGAGTTCGGGGGAGGGGCCCTCCTCGTCCTGATGGAGGCGGTGAAGGTAGGCGACCAGCGCGGGCAGCTGCCAGGCGGCGGAGCCGAAGGGCGCGGCCGGCATGGCGAGCCCGGCCCGGGCGACGAGTCCCGTGTGGTTGCTGACGGCGGCCTGGGCGACGAACAGGGGGGCGTGGAGGCGGAGTTCGGAGCGGAGCATGGCGAGGCCTTCAGGGAGGGCGGCACGCAGAAATGGGGAGGGGGCCCGGGCCGGACCGCGTGGTCCGGCCCGGGCAGCGGGTCAGGACGCGTCCGCGGAGTCCTCGGCGCTCGCGCGATCCGGGGTGTCCTCGGTGTCCTCGTCGGCCTGGCCGTCGGTGTCGGCCGCGTCCGGCTCGTGCTCCTGGTAGGGCTCGTCGTCGACGATGGCCTGTTCGACGCTGGAGAGAGGGCAGCCGATTTCGGCGAGGAACGTAAGCCAGGTGCGGGCGTCCTGGCGGATCTCGCGCAGCTCGTAGACGGCGGAGCGGGCGGTGCGGTCGGTGCGCCAGGTCCGGACCTCGTTCATCCGCTTCTCGAACGTCGCTGCCAGGACCGCGAAGTTGAGCAGGGTGAGCTTGGCCGGGGTCGCCGTCTTGGCGCGCTCGGCGGGGGTGTCGTAGCCGGTCAGCTCCTTGATGAGGTTGCGGCGGCCGACGTCTCCCGACCACTGGCCTACCGGTTTGGGGCAGGTCAGGAGCTGCTCGGTGATGAACGCGGCGAGCGGTTTCTGCGCGGTCTTGCGGCCGATCAGGTCCTTGAGCCACGTCTGCCGGGCCTTCTCGGCGGCGCGGTAGGCCTTGTTGCCCGCCTTGATGTACTCGCGCGACGGCTCCGACGGCTTGGCCTCTCCCGCCGCCTCGGTCTGCTGTACTTCTCCCTCGTCGTCCGTCTCTGGGGTGTCTTCCTGGGGCGGACGGTGGCCGAAGTGGTCCGGGTCGGTGCAGAAGTAGTCCACCTCGCCGGGCTCGCTGGGGTTCTCGGCCCAGGTCGCCACGTGGCCCGGGCACCCGGTGTGGGCCTCGGCGGTCATCGGCTCGCCGTCCGGGCCGTCAAGCTCGGCGAGCGGCTCGGCGGTCGGCGGAAGGGTGTCGGAGTCCTCGGCCAGCCGTACCCCGGCTTCCTTCAGCTGCGGGCGGACCTGGGCGCGGGCCTGCTGCTCGGCGCGGTCGTCGCGTTCCCACTGCACCTGGAACTCGAAGCGGCCCTTGCGGTAGGCCTCCAGCAGCCGGTCTACGGTGTCGCCGTCGTCGTCGAACTCGCCGAGCACGCCGAGCACTTCGAGATCGAGGTCATACGTCCCGGTCTCGGTGAGGACGGAACGGGTTCGCTCGCCGACCGTCTTGGAGGTCTTGACCGCGCGGGAGACCTCGGTACGGGACCGGCCGGTGAGCTGGGCGACCCTCGTCTGCTTCATGCCCTCGCCGACCGCGCCGAACAGGGCGTCGGCCTGCTCCAGGTCGGTCAGGCCCCGGCGGTAGGCGTCGTCGTTCTCGATGAGCTGGTCGATGAAGTCCTCGCCTGCCTCGCGCAGGGAGGGGGCGAGCACGTACGCGGGGACCTCGATCGCGTCCTGCTCCTCCTCGGTCTCCTTGGTGGCCCGGGCGCCGAAGTAGCGCCGGTGGCCCATCTTCAGCTCGTAGGTGTCCTCGCCGAAGGGGAGGACCACGACGGGGACCTTCACACCGTTGGCGGCGACGGACTTGAGGAACTTCTCGTCCAGGTTGAGGTCCTGGCGGACGTTGTTCTCGTTGACGCGGATCTGGCCGAGCCGCAGGGTGCCCCGCTGCATCGGTGCTGTGGTTGCGGTGTCGCTCACGGATTGCTCCTCGTGCGATCGGGTTGGTGTTGAGCAAGTTGCCGCCTGCTCGTGAAATTAATTATACGCGCTGCCGAGGGAGGAGCAACACCTTTTTTCTGGGGGGCGTTCGGGAACCATGCTGGTCAGGACTGCCCTGCGGGCGGGCGCGATGGTGCCGGGGCGGTCAGATCTCGGTCACTGTCACCGGGGGCAGGCCCATGGCGGCGGCCCACGCCTCGGCGGCGGCGTGCAAGGTGCGGAAGCCCTGCGGCCAGATCGGGTGCCGGGCCTTCTGGGTCGCGTAGACGTATGTGAACACCTGCGGTCCCAGGCCGTGAGCGTTCTGCAGGCGGCCGGCCAGATGGGGGTGCTCGGGGCACCAGATGCGGTAGCGGCCCAAGGCGTCGAGCCCGTCACAGAACACGTCGCCGTGCTCCAGGAGGACGGCGACCGGCTCAGGCCGGGGCGGTGTGGCCCGTACACCGCCCTTGGTCGGCACGGTGGCGAACCCGGCCTGCTGGAGGCGGGCGGCGATGTCGGCACGCACCCGTAGCCAGGTGTCGCGGGCTGGTCCGGGACGTGGTGGCTTGCCGAGAAGGCGGCCGATGAGCAGCGTCACGTGGGCGGTGCCGTCCTCGCCGGAGTGGCCGACGGACACGGCCACCTGCTCTCTGGTGAGCTGCTGGCGCTTGACGGCGGGGAAGCGGCTCGCGGGCAGGGCGCTGCGGGTGGCGCGGACGTACCAGGACGGTGCGCCCGGCCGGTAGGGACAGCGGTGGCGGGCGGACGGCGTGCTCATCGCGCGACCTCGTGGGTGATGTCGGAACGGTCGTCCGGGGCCGGACGTTCACCGGTCATGCGGGCGTAAGTTGGGCGTCCGGTGAACGGGGCCGCGACTCGCTGTGCTTCGTCGGGTGGTTAGCCTGGCGGTATGTCAGAGCGTGTCATTAGGGGGCGCGGGGGCGGTTTGATCGCTCTGGGTGCCGCGGATGTTTTGTGGGCCGGTCTGACGGCCGGCAGTGCTGTGCCGACGCCTTCTGCGGTATTCACCTGCTCCCCTGTCGATGCCCGGGCAGGGTACGTCCTGCTTGGCCAGCGTGTGGTGGCGATGGTGGAGGCAAGCGGCGGTTCGTGGGGTGTTGTGGAGTTTGAGGTGCGTCGGGCGGCGGTGGAACTGAGTGCGGTGGAGGTGGACCACCGGGACCTGGTCCGCGTCGGTCCGTTTGGTGGCGCGCCGAAGCAGGGGCACCTTGAGGGAACGCTGCTGCGGTGGCGCGAGCGCATCGCCTGGGAGCTGGGCGGCCCCGACCGGACTGCAAGGGGTGAAGGCGGCCGGTTGTCCCATCTGGCGGGGATCGACTGGCGGCGGATACTCGTGGAACGAACTCGCGAGCGGACGGTGCGGACGTGGTGGCTGCCGCGCGCTGTGGTCAGGCTGCTGGATGCGGCTGAGCATGCCGAAACGCAGTGGCTGCACGCCACGCGGACCCGTCAGGGAAACATAGCCCCCACTGAGCATCCCGCGCATGTCGGGCAGGGCCGGCCCGCCGACGGCCGGCAGACGGCGAGTTCCGACTGCGCGACCGTCCCGCTGCGCCCCTACAACGGGGAACTGCAGGGCCATGTGTACTCGGTGCTCAGCAGGAAGCCGGGCATCTCCCGCAAGGTGGCTGGGTGGGCGTGCGCTGTCTGCCGAACGGCACCCGCTGCCGTGCTGGACCATTGCCACGAACACGGTTACGTCCGTGCCCCGGTTTGCCAGTCCTGCAATACGCAGGAGCGGCCCGATCACCTGTACAGCAACGACATCCGTGTGGCAGGCCACTACACACGCCTCTTTGACTCCCACGCCGCCGACTGGCTGCGTCACTGGCACCGCTGTCCCGGCTGCCGTGCCCGCACCACCCTGCCGCTGCCACACCCCGCCGCGTGGACCGCCTACGTGGCCTGCCGGTCACAGCGCCCGACCCACCGCGATACCCGCGGCTCCCGTGGACGCAAGCCCTGTGGTGCGCTGCGCGTGTCCTGGAGAGGCAGTCATAATGCGCCCGGTAGGTGCCTGCTCACTGTGGCCGTCGACTTCTGTCCTTCCGGGGAGCATCGTGTTCTGGCGCAAGTCCCCTACCGTGAAGCCGCCAAGCAGTTTGGGATCTGGCTGGCCGAGACCGCTCCTGCCGTGGCTGCTGCGGCCGGACCCGACCGCCTGGACGGTCTCCCGACCCGCTTCCGGCCCGTCATCGCAGACACCAGCAGTGAGGACCAGGCGCTGTTCTGACACATTAGTACCACTTCCCACGCCAACGTCACCGCACCCCCGCCCAGTGCCAGTTCACAGCCCACCCGGACACCCGCGAACCCCGCTGCCTCCTCAGCCTCCGACGGCGTGTCGGGCACCTGTGGTGCGGACGCGGGCGGCGTCGGCTGGGCGGATGCCTTGGCTGACGGGGTCGAGGCCGATCAGTCCGCGGTGCAGGCGGCGAATCCGCATGGCCAGATCGAGACGGAGGCGGGGGCGTTTGTCGCGGACCTCGGCGACCGTGCGGGCGTTGACAGCAAGACGCAGGGCGAGTGCGGCGGCGGGCCATCCGGCACGCGCCAGGTCGGCCAGCAGCCGGGACGATTCAGCGGAGCCGGTCAGGCCCGGGGCGCTGGGTTCGCGACGGGCGGGCAGCGGGATACCGAGTACGGCGCGGGCGGTCGTACGAGCGATGTCCCGGGCCACCTGACCTTACTCAGGGACGCGGAGCAGGCGGCGAACCAGGGTCACGGACAGGCCGGCTCGGTCGGCAATGTCCTGCGCCGACATGCCTTGATCGCGCAGCCGAACAGCCCACCGGCAGCGGCATACGGCGGGACGCGGGCGGGCAGACCACGCAGACGGTCCTGCTTTCGCTGTCGGCGCGCCCTCAGCGCCGCCAGGCGGCACTCGGTGCGGGTGCAGCCGTAGTCGGCACAGGATGCCTGACCGTGACGGACGGCTGACCCCTGCGGCCGACGCTGCACCAGCGGCGCGGTCGGGACGACGGCGGAAGCGGACTGTTCTGCAGAAAGCATGGTGATTCCTGCTGCGAATTCGTGATGCCGGCTACGGTACGCGCTCACGCGGACATACCGGCCCCGCGCCTCGAATCCGCCGACTCTGCTTTCCGACAGGAACGGGGTTCCAGTCTCTGCTGGAGCAAGCGGCCGAGCGCTACCCCGTCGCGTTGTTGTTGAGGCTGACGGTTCTGGCCGGTTTATCAAGTTTCGTGGATGAGAGATCGGGCCGCGTCGCATTCGATGCAGGCTGCTGCCCGGGGTTGGCGGAGCGCGGCAAGAGCTTCCTCCCGGGTGAGTGTCCGGTCGCTGGGGGTGCAGCCGACGACGTGGAGGAGTGTGGCCCCAGGGTGTCCGAGATCACGGGGAAGCTTCATGGTGTGGGGTCAGGCATCCCTCTCAGCACTCTCGTACCCGCCCCTCCCTGGTAATGGCGGTTGGGGGCGGGAACGAGAGTTCCTCGGGGGATCGGGGCGCCTGCGGGTGTTGCTGCGCGTCGGCGGCGGCCTCCGCGCTCCGGCGGGTCAGAGCGTGCCGGACCCGAACGACTCCCCCTCCTCTAACGGTGGTTCCTTGTCATCGGGCTTTGCTCATGAGGCGTGTTGCTCAACGACGCCGCGACGCTGCCCCGGGCGCGCGCATCACTGGTTGGGCAGCGCGCTCAGCCCATCTCAAGGGGGAGACCGTCAACCGTCATACGGATGCTGTGTTCAACGCGGCGAGGTGTGAGAGATCGCAGCCGTCGGCGTACCTTATCCGGGCTGCTGTCAGCTCAGATCGTCGGCGTGTCGTCGATGGCCTCCTTGTGCGGTTCGACGATGAACTTCCAGCCAGTGCTGGGCTCCATGAACCGCACGCGGGTGGGGTAGATGTCCAAGGCGCGGCGGTCGCGGTTCTGGCCGCTCGTGCTCTTCCGCCCGCGGGCCGGCTCTTCGAACAGGTCGACCTTGACGTCCGGCACCGCCACGACTTCCTCGTTCCAGCGCTGAACGATTCCCGCGCCGAACGCTTCTCTTGCGGCGGTGTAGAGCGACTCCAGAGATTCCTTGTTCCCGTTGGGCACGAAGAGAGCGAGGTTCAGGAGGACGCCAGCACTCTGGAGAACCTCGATTTCTTCCCCAGCCTCGTCGGCAATCCATATCCCGTGCTCTTCGGCATTGTCCGGAAGAACATGAATTTCCTTACCGAAAATTGTCTTTGCGATGAAGGATCCTCCATCGAAATACTTTCCCGGCTTCGTGAGGAAAGCCGGAGCGTAGCAGTCGAGAGAAAGATCGTCCAGCTCTGCCGAGACGAAGATATCCTCCTGGAGGCCCAATTCTGAAACCTCCTGGGCCGTAAGACGTCGAGCCATAACCTTTTCGGTGTTCACGCTATTTCTCTTTCTTCGTATGGCCACGGACAGTCCGAAGATCCGCTGTTCGCGGCTTCGCCACGGCTCCACCAGTAGGCCTGGGTTGGGGCCGAGGCGAGTGGTACCGGCAGCTGAGCGCGTTGCTCGAGATCGCCGCCCCGGACAAGATCCCAGACACGGGACCCGGGCGGCAAATCTTCATGGGAAAAGCGAAGGCGACAGCATCGCGTCCGGACACCGTGGGCATCCCAACCCGCCTCTGTTCAGGACACCCGCCCGCGTCGGCTTGTTTGAGCTGCATCGGTTTGCCGGTACTGGATTTTCGACGTGGATGTGTCAACACGGGGAGTTTTGATAACGGCCGGCTGGTTTGCGTGAACAGTTCCAGCGCGACATCAGGTGATTGCCCTGCGATGGTGGCGGCTGCTGGTCACACGGGCCACCGCTCAAACACTCGACATCTCCCCGCGCACCCTGGTCGGGCAACTAACAGAAGAACGGCGGATCCGTCGGCGAGCCGGACGGCTACGTGGACTTCCCCGACGCCATCCCGGTTCTCTTCACCACCCTGGACCGCATCCAGGAATCCGGGCCGCTCGGACCGGTGTGGTGGCGGCGCACACCGCCGCTGGGAAACCCTCCCGGACGCATTCCCCGGGACAGAAGAGCCTGGCGCTGGCGCGAGGACGAACGCAACGCAGCCCGGGAGAGGAAGGAAGGATCGGCTGCCGCCGGGGACTGGTCCCAGCAGCACACCCCTGCGCAGCCCGAACCTGCACTCCCGCCGGCCCCGCCCTGCGAGACCTGCGGCGGGCCGCTCAAGGGACTTGGCGGCGAAGACCCTTCGGCCCCGCCGCCGGACGGCCGCACCTGCGAGGCCTGCCGCATCACCGAAGCCGCGCAGCCGCCCACTGGACTGTTCAAAGCCCCCTTCGGCCGCCAGGACAGACAACCCCGCGACGAACCCCCAGCACGGCTGTGGCGGCTCGCCCGTGAACGAGCAACAGCCGTGGGAGCCGCGCGTCCCGCACGGGTGCGTCACGGCCCTATGCCACGATGCTCCGGGCGCCCTGCCAACCCGGGGCGCTCATGCCGTGCGCGGTCACCGTCCCGCTCTGTGAGGGCCGCGCACGGCACCCCCGCTGGCGTGTCTAACACTCTGATCGGCCCTCGTGTCACAGCCCGGGTGGGGATAATCCTGGGCATGAACTACTCGCCGCGCTCGTTCCTGTACGCGGTGGGCGGGCTGTTGGGCACGTGCATAGGAGCCGTGGGGGCCTGCGCCGGATACCTGCTCGGCTCGTGGTGGGCTCTGGGCGCCGGATTCGCCGTGGGCGCGGGCCTGTTCCTTGCGAGCGAGAAAGTCACGATCACGCTGAGCAGCCTGCACACGGATGAGGTCCTGCAAAAGCTCACCGGCAGTGGTGTGGAAGAGGAAGCAACCGCGAACGTGCTCATGCGCGCGGTCCTCCTGTACGAGGCCGCGCTCCGCCGTCCGTCTCCCACGCCTCGACGGCGCCCGGGTCGGTGACGGCGGCGCGCGGGTGCGGGCGATCGCCGGTGAGCTGAGAGGGGAAGTGCGTGGACATGGGGCTCCGCTCGGTGGGCCGGGCGACTGGCCCGGCCGGTCGGGTCGTCGGCTCGGAGGTGGATACCGGGGTGCGACCCGCGGCCTACCTGGTGCGGGCGGTGCGAAGCTCGGCAACCAGGGCGGTTGCGTTGTCGGCGTGGGCGATCGCCGAACTGGCGACGTCCCGCGCGGCCTTGCTCGGCGTACCGGTGAGGTAGTCGGCCAGGTTGCGGGCTGAGTCCTCCAGGGGCTCGTACGCGCCGTCGCTGGCCAGCAGCAGACGGCAGTTCTCCGCGCCACGGGTGACGGACTCGATCGCGGGATGCCCGTATTACGCTTTCCTCTCCGCGTCGGTCTCCGTCGCACCCAGGCACGACGTGATGCGGTTGCGGTTGCCCTGGAAGACGCGCCGAAGGTTGTGGTCGTCGGTGAGGTGCTGGACGGTGCCGTGCGGGGTGAGGACGTAGGCGCGGGCGTCTCCGCACCAGGCGACGGTGCGCGGTTTGCCGGGGGCGGTGACGACCACAACGGCGCACGCGGCGGGCAGGTCGTAGCGCGCGTACTTGTCCTGCCGGTCCGGCTCGGCGGCGTACGCCTCGTACACGGCCCGTAGGCCGGTCTCGGCGTCGGCGTGGAGGGCCGCTCCGCCGTGCGTGTCGGCGGGCTGCGGCGCGGGTCCAGTCCGTCGGCGGTGGGGAACCCGGAGGCTCCCACGGCGCACCGCGCGATGTAGGTCTGTGCCCTGCGGGGGGCGGTCGGGGCGGTCTGCGGGGCGCGGGGGGTCTCGATGCTGGCGCAGGCTCCGCCGTCTGTCTCCCACGCGCCGACGGCGCCCGGGTCGGCGGTGCTACTCGGGTGCGGCCGGTCGCCGGTGAGCTGGTGGGGGAAGTGCGTGGACATGGGGGCTCCGCTCGGGTGGCCGGGCGCCGGGGGTTGGTTCAGGCGGTGGGGGTCGGCTCGGTCAGGGCCGTGGTGACGCGCAGCTTGGCGGCGGTCAGGTCGGCGGCGACGGTGGCCATGAACTCGGTGTCGGCCTCCTTGTTGCGGCTGCCAGGGGCGTACCAGCACTGGTTCTTGCGGTGCCACTTGAAGTCGTGGCGCCTCAGCACGTCGGCGGCGCCGTCGCCCAGCCGCGTACCGGTGACCGTCGTCCCGTCCTCGTCGGTGTGCGTGAGGGTGAGTGGCTCCGCGGCCTCCTCGCCCTCCTCGGAGGTGCTCGCCGGGCGGGCGGTCTAAGCGGCCTGCTCCTTGGCGGCGGCCCAGCGCTGGGGCAGGATGACAAGGAGGGCAATCCGCAGTACCTGCGTCCGCGTGTAGTTGGCCTCGATGGTGTGGCCGTCGATGACCAGGTCAGCGTGAAAGCCGCCGTTCGAGTGCAAGGAGGGGTCTTCACCGTCGCGCGCGTCGGACCACAGGTCGGCGGCGGCCTTCCGCGCGTCTTCGGAGACTTCTTGGTGTGTGTCGATGCCGTCGACCAGCGGACTACCGGTGACCTTCCGGCCCTTGATGGTGACGGTGACCGTGTTGCCGGTGGACTCGTAGCGGTCCTCCTGGCCGTTGAACTGCGAGCCCTGCATGGGGCGGGTGAGCTCTTCGGCGTCGGTTGTGGAGGGACCGTCGGTCCAGTGGACGGAGATCCACGCGGAGGCGGTGCCGGTGCTCTTGCGCACGCTGAACTTCACGCCGGGGAACGCGTCCTGCAAGCGGCGCTTGAGTTCGGCGGCCACGTGCTTGGTGTCGATGTAGTCCATGCCCTGTCCTTCTGGTGCGAGTTGGGTTGGAGGCGGGCGAGTTGCCGCTCATTCGAAAAATCAATAATACGCTCTTATTCTCGCGGGTTCAACGCTTCTGGCGTATCAGTCGGCAATGAAGACGCAGTCACCGGTGACGGTGATCCGGATCGGGATCGTTCCATCCGGGCTGATCACGTCGTCGGGAACCTCGCCGGTGTCCAGATGGACGGCCACCACCAGGCCTTCACCGCGCTCCCGGTAGGCGTAGACCTGGGTTCCGCCGGTCTCCAGACACGGCAACGTCCCGCGCTGCTTTCGGTGTTGGTGGTGAAACCGCGCACGTCGGTTCAGGGTGTCGGTGCGGCGCTTGCTCATCCGCATAGCTGTGCGTCCTCCAGGGGGCCGGTCCACGCGTGCGGGCCCGGACCGGCCCGGGGCGGTTGGGGGTGTGTCGGGACGGGGTGTTGGCGGCGGCCTTCGCCTGCTCCGCCTGCCACGCTTCGCGCTCGGCGCGGCGGTAGTCCTCGACCCCGTCAACGGTGAGCCGCGCGACCCGTACGGCTTCCGCCTCGTCGGGGTGCTGCTCGGCGAACGCGGCGGCCCGGGCATCGGCCTTCCAACCGCTCCTCAGCCACGACGCCAGGGCGTCTTGCGCGTTGCGGTGGCGGCAGTTCCTGCTGAGCCTGACGAGCCGTTCGCCCTCCTCTCCGCCCGTGGCGGTTCCGACAGCGAGGGCGAGCGTCCCGCGCGCCGCACTCAGGGCGTCGTGGGCGGTCAGATACGCCCGGGTGTACGCGGAGCGGTTTCCCTTGCCGTGCCGCTCCTCCGTCCACCGGTCGTAGGCCTCCCGGAAGGGTTCGCCGGCGCGCCCGTGCTCGGCGTACCAGGCCACCCACGCGCGCGCGGGCACCTCGAACATCTGGACCAGGAACGCGAACGCGGCGGCGGTGGGCTCCCGTCCTTCGGCGGCGAGCCGTGTCCGCCACGCTTCCTCCTCGGCCTGGTCCTGGCGCTCGGCCTCGGCGATCGCCACCAGGGCGAGCGCCTCGGCCTCGGTCGCGCGCGGGGCGTCCTTGACCCGTTCCAGGGCGGCGCGCACCCGCTTGCCCGCGTCCAGTACCGCGTCTCGCTCCGCTGCCAGGGGCCGCGCGTCCTCGCCCCCGCTCGCCCGATAGGCGCGCTGGGCCCGGGTGAGGGCGTCGACCGCATCCTGGTGCGCCTGCTCGGCGTCGGCCAGAGCTGTTCCGGCGTGCTCGGCGGCGTCGCCGGTCACCTGGCCGTGCTCGAACCGGGCTTCCGTCGCCGTCGCGGCAATCTTGGTGACGGCGTCGGCGAGCTGGCGGCGCCACTCGGCCGCGTCCCGTCCCCACACGCTCCGTCCGCTCTTTTCGTCCGCGCGGTTGACGGCGCGCGCCTCGCGCACCCGCGCGAGCACTTCGCGGAAGGCGGCGCCGTGGCGGCCGTTGCGCTGTGAAGCAGACCCCCAGTAGCGGGCGCCGTCCCACACGCATCGGGCGGTGAATCCCTGGGTGCCGGTGCGCACCGGGAACTCGCCGGACACCGTGACCGCGCGTACGTAGGTGCCTTGCATGAGGGTGGCCGTGACGGTCACGTCCCACTGGTTCGCGGTTGCTGCCTCGACCAGCGTCCGCGCGTTCCTGGGCAGCTCGGCCACCTGATCCACCGTCGGCGCGGCGGGAGGGGCTGCGGGAGCGTCGCCGGTCGGCTCGGGCTCCTGCGGGCCGTGGGTGGCGGTCGGGCCCGGCTCGGGGCCGCGGGGAGGCTCGACCCCGGGGCAGGCTCCGCCGTCGGACTCCCACGCATCGGCCGTTCCCGGGTCGGACGGCGGGGCGTCGGCGGCGGCCGTAACCGGAGCTGTCTCGGTGCTGGGAGGGGCGGTCGGCTCGACGGTCACCCGGCGGACAGTGTCGCCGCGTGACCACTCGCCCGTGACCCGGTACCCGCGCGCGGCGATCAGGTCGGCGATCCGGCCCCGGGGAACGGCGCCGAAGCTGGGGTAGTGGCGCCCCTCCTCGTTCCACACCGTGGTGCGCTCCCACGGCCAACCTCGGTGACGTTGCCCGCAACCGCATCCCAGACCCAGTGCCACGCCGTTCATCCGCGTGTAGGTGAGTACCGCGTATGCGGCGGTCATGGTGCACGTGAGCGACCGCACCCAGCCCTCGAAAGCCGCGTCATACATCCCGAACGTCAGGATCTCGGACGCGATCACCCACCGGGCGAACTCGGCCCCCTCCTCCTGCGTGCGTCCCTCCGCCACGGCGTACGCGGCGAGATCTTCGAGGTAGGCGGCGTTCGACGTGAGATAGCCCCAGGGGAGCACCGACAGGACCGGCTCAGTGCCGGGGGCGGCGTCGTCGCCTCCCGGGGTGAGCAGGCAGTCAGCGCCAGAGTAGTCGCGCCCGACGAACCGCGACGGGTACAGCGTCACAGGAATGGCCTTGATCCACGGACGCAGCATGACGGGGACCTCACCCGCAGGGGTGGCGCCGATGGACGCAGAAACGACCTCCGCCGTCACGGGCGACGCACTCTGCCTCCCATAGACCGACGCTGACAGGTCCGGCGCGGTCGGCTGCGTGCGGGCGGTGGACGCCTCGGCGGCCACCAGGTCCCCGACGGCACGCCATGCGATGCTTTCGGCGGCCTGCTGGCCGTAACGGGTCAGTGTGGCGCCGTCCCAGCGGTACCCCCGGGCGGTGAGCCGCCACACGCAGCGCAGGACGGATTCCCCTGCCTCCTGGCGGGCGGTGAGCAGCAGCGCGCAGTGTCCGGGCTGCGCCTCGACGGTGGCCGTCCATCCCGCCGCCTCGGCCTGGGCGGTGAGCCGGGCGAGGTTGCGCGGGAGGGCTACCGCGCCCGGGACGTCCACCAGGCGGGACTGCTCGGCGGTCGGGGCGATGGGCGCCGGCACTTCGGCAGGGATCGGGGCCGGCTCCTGGGCAGGGGGGCGCGTGCTGCTGGCGGGGCGCGGGGTCGCGGTCATGTCGGGTCACTCCTGGTCGGGTTGGTGCCGGGTGAGTTGCCGCTCACACCGGGAGGCAGGGCAGGGGGAGGCAAGGGGTTCCCGCCCGGGCCGGTCGGGCGACCGGCCCGGACGGGGTGGCGCTCAGTTGCGGCGGTTCGCGGGGCGGTTGTCCCGGGGCGCGGTGCGGCTGGCCTCTCGGTCGCCCGTCTCGGCCTGCTCCTGGTCGGGGCGGGGCACTCGCTCGGCCTGCCGGTACTCGACTCCCGGCTCCGGGGCCAACGACGCGCCGTCAAGGCCGAAGCTGTACGCCTCCCGGATGTCCTCGGCGGTGAGCGGCCGAAGCCAGAAGTTCCGGATCGTCCAGCCGCGTACAAACTCCGACCCATCGGGGCCGAACGTCCGCACAACCACTGCCCCAGTCGCGCAACCAACCATCGCGGCCGCGATTACAGCGCACACCCGCGTGGATGCGGCCTCGTTGATCAGCACGTCGTCACCGGTCACGGTGACATCCTGGCCTTCGGTGAGGTCACCGTGAGGCGTGCTGGCGTTGGCCACCATGTGGTGCGTCCCGTCGCCGAGAACGGCACTCAGGAGAGACAGGTACACGTCGGCCGCGCGGTCGAGCAACGCGTGCGCCGTGTCGGCGGCGCCGCTCATCGCCTCGTCCGTCACGGCGTCGGCGACGGGTGCGGGGGTCCACCGCATCGCGTCGATACCGAGATCCTCGCTCGGGTCAACGTGCTGCCCTTCAAGGCTCCGCCGTACATGGTCTTGGTACTCGCTCATCGTTCCCCTGCCTTGGGTAGTTGAGTTGGCGGCGGGAGAGTTGCCGCTCACCCGCAGAATCAATAATACGCTCTCTTGAGGGGTGATCGTCAACCCTCAATCACCCCCCGGGCCTGGCGATTTACGGCGACTTCACCGGCGTCACCTTCGTACGGAAGAACATGCTCGGCTGAGGCTGAACATGACGCGCCTGACCTCGCCCGTGCTCTCGCGCTTGCCGTAGATCTCGACCCCGGTCAACTCGTCGCCCTCGTAGGTCACCTGCAACACAGTGCCCTCCCACACCTCGGGCCACGGTGTGGGCCTGCGCGCACCCCTCGGGCGGGCGACGGCGGCCAGACTCCGGGTCGGTCGGCGCTCGACACGTACCCGCTGCCCCATGCTGATCGTTCCTCCGGTGGCCATGCTGTCCCCTTCTCTGGTGGTTGCGGCTCCGGGAGGGTGGGGCGACCGGTGGCCGCCCCACCCTGGGCGCGTCACTGCGTCCGGCCTGCCCGCTGCTCCTCGGCGGCGGTCAACAGTTCGTTGACCCCGTGGCGGGTGTGGTCGGCCCGTACGCGCGAGGCCACCTCGTCGGCGGACGGCAGTCCGAACCCTCCGTCACTGGCGAACATGTCGTACGCCTGGCGCCACCCGCGCACCTGACACTCGACTGCGGCGCGCGATGCGCACGCGATCGTCAGACCTCCCACGGTGACGGACAGTGCGCCGATCCCATCGGGGCTCACTGCCGCACTCCGGGCCCGGACCTCAGGGCTTCGGCGTAGTCGGCGGGCGTCCGTTTCGTAATCACTTGAGCCCGAGCAGGGCGAGTGGGCGGTCTGCGTTGCGGGCGTTGTGTCGCAG
>NZ_JBEYFS010000112.1:0-37211 GCF_040634475.1 Streptomyces sp. NPDC007095 | reverse complement strand
GGTGCGCCCGGAGGTGCGCCCGGCGGTGCCTCCGGCGGCGGTGTGCCCGGCAGCAGCCAGCAGGGCAACGGCGAACTGCCCGGCGGCGGCGAGAACGGCGGCTTCCCCGGCGGCCGGCAGGCGGGCGGCGAGACGGGTACGCCCCCGAACGGCACCGGTACCACCGGCGGTACCGGCGGCGCCACCGTTCAGCGCGGCGGCTTCGGCGGCGGCGGGATGGGCGGCATGGGCGGCGGCGCCGACAGCGAACTCGTCGCCTATCTGAAGAAGCACCGGGACGGCGCCAAGTGGCTTCTCGCGGTGTCCAGTTCACAGAGCGCCGCACAGCTGATCGTCAGCACCGGACGGCCCGTCATCTCCATGTGGGGCTGGTCCGGCACCGACAAGGCGATGACCCTCGCCAAGCTCAAGGAGCTGGTGAAGAAGGGCGAGCTGCACTACATCCAGCTCGGCGGCGGCATGGGCGGAGGCGGCGGCATGGGCCAGGGCGGCTCCGACAGCGTCAGCTCGGAGGTCACGGCCTGGGTGCAGAAGCACGCCACGGTGGTGAAGGAGAGCGCCTACAGCAAGAGCACCTCCACCACGTCGGCCTCCAAGACCTCGACCGAGACCGAGACCAAGACCAAGACCGGGACCTCGACCGAGTCCGACTCCCAGGCGCAGAACGGCCAGACGTCGTCCGCGCTCTACCGCCTGGACCCGTCCGACCTGAACTGACCGGCCCTCAGATACCGGAAGGCCCCCGCCCATGCGACCCATGGGCGGGGGCCTTCCGGTGTGTCATATCGCGCGCACGACAAGCGGCTTGCCGGTTTCCGTCACCCAACCGACACGCTCCGTTCATTCCCTGAAACGCATGTCCATGTCACGCTCCGGTTGCCCGCTCAATCAACCCGCGTAGAACGGACGCCCCCACCATGCCCGCCACGCACATACGCCGCTGGAAGACGCTGGCGCTGACCACCTCAGCCGTCCTGGTAGGCCTCACCCTGCCGACGATGACCGCCACTCCCGCGAGCGCCACGACGACCGCGTACGACAGCACGTACTACAAGAACGCGGTCGGCAAGACCGGCAGCAGCCTGAAGTCCTCACTGCACACGATCATCAGCAGCCAGACGAAGATCTCGTACTCCGCCGTCTGGGACGCCCTCAAGGTCACCGACCAGGACCCGAACAACAGCAACAACGTGATCCTGCTGTACAGCGGCGTCTCGCGCGCCAAGTCCCTCAACGGCGGTGACACGGGCGACTGGAACCGCGAGCACGTGTGGGCCAAGTCCCACGGCGACTTCGGCGAGGTGACCGGTCCCGGCACGGACCTGCACCACCTGCGTCCCGCGGACGTCCAGGTCAACAGCATCCGGGGCAACAAGGACTTCGACAACGGCGGCAGCACGGTCAGCGGCGGGGGCGGCAGCCTCACCGACTCCGACTCGTTCGAGCCGCGCGACGCCGACAAGGGCGACGTGGCCCGCATGATCCTCTACATGGCGGTGCGCTACGACGGCGGCGACGGCTTCGCCGACCTCGAGCCCGACGAGAAGGTCAACAACGGCAGCGCGCCGTTCATGGGCAAGCTCTCCGTACTCAAGCAGTGGAGCGACGAGGACCCGCCGAGCGCCTTCGAGGAGAAGCGCAACCAGGTCATCTACGACACCTACCAGCACAACCGCAACCCGTTCATCGACCACCCGGAGTGGGTCGACGCGATCTGGTAGACGGCCGTAGCGGCGGTCGACCGGCTACGGCCCGGGCGAGCAGGCCGTAGCCGGTCGACCGGGCCGTGACTGTCGGCCGGGCCGTCAGCTCCCGAGGTGGGTGGGTGCGAACATCCGCAGCACCGCAGGGAGCAGCACCACGGACGGGCCGGGGCTCGCGAAGGCCTTCGCCAGGTCCTCCTCCAGGGTCTCGGGGGTCGTACGGACCCCCGGGACGCCGAAGGACTCGGCCAGCGCCACGTAGTCGGGGCGGGTCAGCTCCGTCGCCGTGGCCTGGCCGAAGGCGCCGGTCATGTACTCGCGCAGGATGCCGTAGCCGCCGTCGTCGACGATCAGCCAGGTGACGTTCAGGCCGTACTGCCTCGCCGTGGCGAGTTCGGCGATCGAATACAACGCGCCGCCGTCACCGGAGACCGCGAGGACCGGGCGGGTGGGATCGGCCGCCGCCGCGCCGAGGGCCGCCGGGAAGCCGTAGCCGAGGCCGCCCGCACCCTGGGCGGAGTGCATGGTGTTCTTCCCGCGCGGGTCGAAGGCGGACCACGCCCAGTACGCCAGGATGGTCATGTCCCAGAAGGACGGGGAGGTGGACGGCAGGGCCCGGCGGACGGACGCCAGCACCTCCTGCTCCAGGGTGAGTTCCTGTGCGGCGATGCGCTCCTTCACCCGGTCGAGCAGCACGCGGACGCGGTCCGCCGCCGTCGGGTCGGGGCGGTCCTCGACGGTCTCCAGGAGCGCGGAGAGCGCGAGCCTGGCGTCCGCGTGGATACCGATCGCCGGGTGGTTGGACTCCAGCTTGCCGAGGTCGGCCTCGATCTGGATGACCCGGCCGCGGGGCTTGAACGTGTGGTAGTTCGAGGACAGTTCGCCGAGGCCGGAGCCGACGACCAGCAGGACGTCCGCGTCCTCCAGGAAGTCCGTGGTGTGCCGGTCCTCCAGCCAGGACTGGAGCGAGAGCGGGTGGGTCCAGGGGAAGGCGCCCTTGCCGCCGAAGGTGGTGACGACCGGCGCGTTCAGCTTCTCCGCCAGCGACCTCAGCTTGCCGGACGCGTCCGACCGTACGACCCCGCCGCCCGCGATGATCGCGGGGCGGGCCGCCGTGGACAGCAGGTGGGCCGCCAGCGCGGTGAGTTCGGGGCGCGGGACGACGTCCTCCGGGGTCGCGTCCATCGCGGTGACCTGCGGCAGGTGGGTCTCGGCGAGCAGGACGTCCTGCGGGATCTCCACCCAGACCGGGCCGTGCGGGGCGGTCAGGGCCGACTCCCAGGCCGCCGCGATCGCGGAGGGGATCTGCGACTGCGTACGGACGGTGTGGACGGACTTGACGACCCCTCTGAACGACGCCTGCTGATCAGGGAGTTCGTGCAGATAGCCGTGGCGTCCGCCGCCCAGTCCCGCGGTGGGGATCTGGCTGCTGATGGCGAGGACGGGGGCGGAGGCCGCGGCGGCCTCCTGGAGCGCGGCCAGGGAGGTCAGCGCTCCAGGGCCGGTGGACAGCAGCAGGGGCGCCGCCTCACCCGTGACGCGGCCGTACGCGTCGGCCGCGAACCCCGCGTTGTTCTCCACCCGCAGGCCGATGTACTGCAACGAGGAGCGGCGCAGGGCGTCGAACATGCCGAGGGCGTGCTGGCCGGGCAGACCGAAGACGGTCGTGGCGCCGAGACCGGAGAGGGTCTCCACGACCAGGTCTCCGCCGTTGCGGCCGGGGGGCGGATTCAGCGCGGCCTCCGTCTGCGCCGCCGACGGACGGAGCACCAGGTCGTGGTCGTGAGTCACTTGTTCCCGGCCTCCTGAGCCCTGGCCGCCGCGATCTGGCGGGACATGATCGTCGTCAGTTCGTACGCCGTGTGGGACGCGGCCACCGCCGTGATCTCGGCGTGGTCGTACGCGGGCGCGACCTCGACCACGTCCGCGGAGACCAGGTTGCAGGAGGACAGTCCGCGCAGGATCTCCAGCAGCTCACGGGAGGTCATGCCGCCGGCCTCCGGCGTGCCCGTTCCTGGGGCGTGCGCCGGGTCGAGGCAGTCGATGTCGATGGAGATGTACAGCGGGCGGTCGCCGATGCGCTGGCGCAGCTGGTCGGCGACCTCGTCCGCGCCACGCCGGTAGATGTCGGCGGACGTGACGATGCCGAAGCCCATCTTCTCGTCGTCCGTGAGGTCCTGCTTGCCGTACAGCGGGCCGCGGGTGCCGACGTGGGAGAGGGCCTCCGTGTCCAGGATCCCCTCCTCCACCGCCCGGCGGAACGGGGTGCCGTGCGTGTACTCGGCGCCGAAGTAGGTGTCCCAGGTGTCGAGGTGCGCGTCGAAGTGGAGCAGGGCCACCGGGCCGTGCTTCTTGGCGACGGAGCGCAGGAGCGGGAGGGCGATGGTGTGGTCGCCGCCCAGCGTCATCAGGCGGGCGCCCGTGCCGAGCAGCTCGTCGGCCGCTGCCTCGACCGTCTCCACGGCCTCGTTGATGTTGAACGGGTTCGCCGCGATGTCGCCGGCGTCGGCGACCTGGGCGAGGGCGAAGGGGGAGGCGTCCTGCGCCGGGTTGTACGGGCGCAGCAGGCGCGAGGCCTCGCGGATGGCGTTGCCGCCGAAGCGGGCGCCCGGCCGGTAGGAGACCCCGGAGTCGAAGGGCACGCCGACCACGGCGACGTCCGCGCGGCCGACCTCGTCGAGGCGCGGCAGCCGGGCGAAGGTCGCGGGGCCCGCGTACCGCGGGACGCGGGACGAGTCGACGGGGCCACGTGGCTGGCTGTCGCCTGCTGCCGGGAACTCGGTGCTGCTCATCGTCGGACTCCTCCAGGTGGTACGGGTGATGCGTGGTACGGGTGATGCGTCGTGCAGGTGGTGCTTTTCCAGTGTCGCGGACCCCACTGACAGGATCCGCCCGGGCCGACCGGCCCGAAGTTCTTGGGCGCGTCCCGCGCCCCGTCAGGGGCGCGGGGAACTGCGCGACCAGCCACAGCCGACCCGCAGACTCACACGCTTCCGGCTTACCGCGGTGCGCTCACGCGCCCACCGCCGCCGGCTCGGCCCCGGCCTCGGAATCCGTGCCGCGCCCGGCCAGCCGCTCGCGCCAGGCGGAAAGGACCGCCGGGTCGGTCGCGGGTGTGGCCAGGGAGACGATCACGTACGCGGCCAGCGAGGACAGCAGCCCGTAGTAGACGGGCTCGTTCGCAAGGATGCCGTATGTCGCCATCAGCCCGACGACCGCGAGCCCGCCGACGACGACGGAGGCGAGCGCGCCGTGCACGGTCCCGCGCTTCCACA
This sequence comes from Streptomyces sp. NPDC007095, assembly GCF_040634475.1. Lineage (NCBI taxonomy): Bacteria > Bacillati > Actinomycetota > Actinomycetes > Kitasatosporales > Streptomycetaceae > Streptomyces > Streptomyces sp. NPDC007095. Next base: position 32,233 of record NZ_JBEYFS010000112.1, on the reverse strand, counting down.
GCAGTCCGCCGAGGATCGGGACGAGCAGACCGCCGACGAGGAGGTTGTACGCGACGGTCAGCGCCTCGACGACGTTGTTGAGGGCGATCGCGGTACAGATCACGGCGATGCCCATGACGAGGATGAAGAGCCGGTTCCCCTTGACCTCGTCGTGCGCCTCGCCGTCACGCACCCCGCCGTCGCGCCGTACGGCCCCGCGCAGCTTGGACCAGATGTCGTTGTTGGCGACGGTGGCGCAGGCGATGAGCGCGCCGGAGGACGTGGACATCACGGCGGCGAGGGCGGCGGCGAGCACCAGGCCCCGTACGCCGACCGGAAGCTCGTCCTTGACGATGGTCGCGAAGGCGGTGTCGGTGCTGGGCAGCGTCGGGTAGAGCACCTTGGCCGCCGTGCCGATGACGGCGCCGGCGAGGGCGTACACCAGGCAGTAGGTGCCGGCGACGGTGCCGCCCCACTTGGCGGTCTTGTCGCTGCCGGCGGTGAACACGCGCTGCCAGATGTCCTGGCCGATGAGCATGCCGAACGTGTAGATCAGCACGTAGGTGAAGATCGTCTCGCCGCCGATGCCCAGCGGGTCGAAGTACTCCGTGGGCAGCTTGGCCTTCATCTCGCTGAACCCACCGGCCTTGATCACCGCGATGGGGAGCAGGAGCAGCAGCACGCCGACGGTCTTCACGACGAACTGCACCATGTCGGTGAGGGTGATCGACCACATGCCGCCGAGCGTGGAGTACGCGACGACGATCGAGCCGCCGATGACGATCGCCAGCGTCCGGTTCATGTCGAAAAGGACGTCGAAGATGGTGGCGTACGCGATGGTCGAGGTGACCGCGAGCATCAGGGTGTACGCCCACATGACGACACCGGAGATGACACCGGCCCGGCCGCCGTAGCGGAGGTCGAGCATCTCGGAGACGGTGTAGACCTTCAGGCGGGCGATGCGGGCGGAGAAGAAGACGGAGAGCGCGAGGAGCCCGAGGCCGATGGCGAACACCATCCAGGCGCCGGAGAGCCCGTACTGGTATCCGAGCCCGACGCCGCCGATGGTGGACGCGCCGCCGAGGACGATCGCGGCCATGGTCCCGGAGTACATCGCGGGGCCCAGGCGCCGCCCGGCCACCAGGAACTCACTCTTCGACCTGGCGCGGCGCATGCCCCACCAGCCCATGGCCAGCATGCCGGCCAGATAGACGACGATCACTGTGTAGTCGACGGCCATAGGGGGCCCTCCTTCGCGCACTCATCGGTGGCGTGTCGTGCAGATGGACGTGGGAACGCGGGCCGGGCGAGCGATACCCGGCCGGGAGTCCGGCAGCTGATCGCGGGGACATACGCCCGTACCCGCGGCTGCCGACGGCACTGACCTTAGGTGGCCGGAAGATGACTCTGAAGTGTACGTTTCATCCATTGCAGCCGAGCCGGATGGAGGGAACGTCCACCATGCCGGACACATCCGCCACACCAGTCCCACCCACCCCACCGATCCCGCTGTCCGCCCTCCTGGCCCGGGAGGACCTCGGCCTGCGCCACATCGCGGGCCCCATCGACCCGGACACGGTGATCCACTGGGCGCACACGTCGGAGATGGCGGACCCGTACCCGTACCTGCTGGGCGGTGAGCTGCTGCTGACCGCCGGGGTGCACATCCCGGAGGCGGCGGGCTCGGGCACCTACTTCGACGACTACGTCTCCCGGATCGTGGCGGCGGGCGGCGCGGCGCTCGGCTTCGGCCTGGCGCCGGTGCACGACACGGTCCCGCGCGCCCTGGTCGCGGCCTGCGACGCCTACGGCCTGCCCCTGCTGGAGGTCCCGCCCCAGACCACCTTCTCGGGCGTGGCCCGCGCGGTGTGGCAGCTGATGGCCCAGGCCCGGCTGGCGGAGCTGCGGCGCGTCACCGAGGCCCAGCAGAGCCTGGCGGCCGCCGCGGCGCGCCCGGACCCGGTGGCGGCGGTGCTGCGGCAGCTGGCCCAGCGGGTGAGCGGCTGGGCGGTGCTGTACGGCCCGGACGGTACGGAGCTGGCCCGCGCGGGGAGATCGCCGGAGGCGGGCCCCGTGACCGCCCTCGGCACCCTGGCCGCCGTCGTACGCCCTGGGGTAACCCGGACCGCGGGCCCCCAGGGCCCCGCCTCCACTCCCCCCTCCGCCCCCACCCCGACTCCCACCCCCTCCTCCGCCACCGACACCGTGGGCGGCACCCACCTCGCCGCGTACGCCCTCGGCGGCGGGCAGGGCTTCGTCCTCGGGGTCGCGGCGCCGCGCCGGGACCCCGGGGACCACACCATCGCCTCCGTCGCGGCCGTCCTCCTCTCCCTCCTCACCGGGGAGCAGCAGGGCGGGAGCGGCGCGGCGCGCTCGGCGGCGCTCGTACGACTTCTGCTGGGTGCCGTGCCCGAGGAGGTGGCCCCGCTGCTCGGCGAGGACCGGTGGACCGTCGTGCACGCCCGCCCCGCGGCGGACGGCCCGGCGCCGGACGCCCTCGCCGCGTCCGCGCTGGGGGCGGCGCTGGGCTCCGCGCTCATCGACACCGGCGGGGGTGTCGTACGCGTCCTCGTCCCCGGTGACCGCGAGCCGACCGCGCAGGAAGGCTGGATCTGCGGGGTCAGCGCGGCGGTCGGCCCGCACGAGTGGGCGTCCGCCGACGGGCAGGCGGCCCGCGCCCTGGCCCGCGCCCGGGCGACCCGCACGCCCCTCGTCCGCCACGGTGAGCGCCCCGCCCTGGCGGACCTCGTGCCCCCCGCCGACGCCCAGGCCCACGCGCGCACCCTCCTCGCCCCCATCGCCGCCACCCCCGCCCACACCGAGACCCTTCGCACCTGGCTGTCCCAGCACGGCAGTTGGGACCGCACGGCCGTCGCCCTCTCCGTCCACCGCAACACCGTCCGCCAACGCATCGCACGATGTGCGGCGTTGCTGGAGGCGGACCTCGACGACGCGGACGTACGGATGGAGTTGTGGTTCGCGTTGAGAGATGCCTGAGAGAAGCCTCCCCCGACCCTCACCTCTCAACTGGCCGAGTCGGACGGGTGGGCGGGAAGACAACAACGACCGCCTCAGGCCGAGTGACCCGCATCCCACGGTTCAGGACAACCGCCCTACCAGCGGAGCGCCCCGGCACAATGGGTGGCATGCCGATATCCGGGACCCCCAGCCGCACTGAGCTCGTCGACCATCTCGTGACGACCCGTATCGCGGGCGATGTCGCCACGCCCCGCGAGAACAACCTCTCCCACTACCGCAAGCTCGCCAACGGCGACCGCAACTTCTGGCTCGGCCTGGAACTCGGCGACCGCTGGACCGACGAGCAGGACGTGCTCGCCGTGATGGCGGAGCGGTGCGGTGTGAACGACGACCCGGAGTACCGCTACGGCCAGGACACCATCGATCCCGAGCTGACCGTCGACGCCCTGGACCGGATGGCGGCGCGGCTGCGCAAGGCGGCGGACGGTGATCAGCGGGTGCTGTTCGCGACCGGCCACCCCGGCGGCCTGCTCGACGTGCACCGCGCCACCGCCGCCGCGCTGCGCGGCGCCGGCTGCGAGATCGTCGTCATTCCGGACGGGCTGCAGACGGACGAGGGGTACGTCATGCAGTTCGCGGACGTGGCGGTGCTGGAGCACGGGGCCACGCTGTGGCACACCCACTCGGGCGAGCCGATGCGCGCGATCCTGAAGGGCCTGGAGGGTGCGGGCCGCCCCCTGCCGGACCTGGTCGTCGCGGACCACGGCTGGGCCGGCTGCGCGGGCCAGCTCGGCATCGACTCCGTCGGCTACGCCGACTGCAACGACCCGGCCCTCTTCCTCGCCGAGTCCGAGGGCACGCTCCAGGTGACGGTCCCCCTCGACGACCACGTCACGAGCCCGCGGTTCTACGACCCGCTGACGGCGTATCTGCTGGATTCCGCGGGGCTGATCTGAGCCACCCGGGCCGCCAGATCCCTGACCCCCTGACCTGACCAGCCAGAGCTCACAACAGAACACAAGAACGGGAGCGGCGACGAGCTGTACGCGCAAGGACGCGCTGCTGCTCGGCGCCGGCCGCGGCAATCGCGCACGTTTCCTGCTGATGGCGGCCAGCGGCTCCCTCGGCGTGTGTTGTCTGGCCCTGGTCCTCACCGTCCCGGCGATCCTCGGCGCCCACGACGGACGCGCCGCCGTCCGGTCCCTGCGGACCTCCGCCGTCCGCACGACGAGCGCGCCCCTCGTCCTGGAACGCTCGTACCCGCACGGCTCCAAGGCGTTCACTCGGCCGCCGCGTGAACCCGGAGCTGATCCGCCGCGACTGAGCACCCCGGGTCGCCCTCACGGCCAAGGGTTCAGTCCCTCGTGGCGGCGCTGGGCGTACCCCGGTGTCGGGTCGAGGTACACCCGGCTCACCACGGGGAACGCCTCCCGCAGTCGGGCCTCCGCCTGTTCGCAGGCCCATTCGATCTGGGCGGCGGTCGAGACGTCCCTGAAGTCGACCTTGGCCGCGACCAGCGCCTCGCGCGGCCCCTGCACGAGGGTCGTGAGCTCCAGTACGGCCTCGACGTGCTCCACGGCGAGCAGTTCGGCCCTGATCCGCTCCCGCATCGGCTTGGGGAGCGGGCGGCCGATCAGCAGCTCGGCGTTGGAGCGGCCGAGGACCCAGGCGACGTACAGCAGGAGGAGACCGATGCAGAGAGACGCGATGCCGTCCCAGACGCCGGAGCCGGTGAGCTGTCCGCCGAGCAGGCCGCCCGCCGCGAGGACGAGGCCGATCAGCGCGGCCGAGTCCTCCAGGACCACGGCCTTCACGGCGGTGTCCGGGGTGTACCGGAGGTAGCGCTTGAAGGGCGCCCCCATGCGCTCCGCCTCCCCGCGCGCCTGGCGTACGCCGGTGCGCAGGGAGAAGCTCTCCAGCAGGAAGGCGACCGCGAGCACGATGTACGAGACGAGGGGGTCGCCCGGCTCCTCGCCCGCGACGAGGGTGTGGATGCCGTCGTAGAGGGAGAACACCGCGCCGCCGACGAAGGTGGCGACGGCGGCGAGCATCGCCCAGATGTAGCGTTCGGGGCCGTAGCCGAGCGGGTGGTCCTCGTCGGCCGGTTTCTCGCTGCGCTTCAGCGCGGTGAGCAGCAGCACCTCGGTGACGGTGTCGGCCACCGAGTGCGCGGCCTCGGACAGCATCGCGCTCGATCCGCTGATGACGCCCGCGACCGCCTTGGCCACCGCGATCCCCAGATTGGCGAGGGCGGCGACGATCACCGTGAAGGTGCTCTCGCCGCCGCCGTCGTCGTCCTGCTGTCCGGCTCCCGCTTCAGTCATGGCCATGCCCCAGTCTTACCGAGTGGGCCCCCCGTCAGTCCTACCGGGGGATACGGACCACACCCTCCTGGATCACCGAAATGGCCAGCCGTCCGTCCTGGGTGTAGATGCGGGCCTGACCGAGGCCGCGGCCTCCGGACGCGGACGGCGACTCCTGGTCGTACAGCAGCCATTCGTCGGCGCGGAAGGGGCGGTGGAACCACATCGCGTGGTCCAGCGAGGCCCCGACGACGTCCCCGGTCACCCAGCCACCGCGCCCGTGCGCGAGCAGGATCGAGTCGAGGAGCGTCATGTCGGAGACATAGGTGGCGAGGACGACGTGCAGGAGGGGATCGTCGGACAGTTTGCCGTTCGTGCGGAACCACACCTGGGAGTGCGGTTCGCGGGTCTCGCCGACCGTGCCGTACGGAGGCGCGTCGACGTAGCGCAGGTCGACGGACTCGCGCGCTTCGAGGAGCCGTTCGACGACGAGGGGGTCCTTGATGACATCGGCGTACAGCGGCAGCAGTTCGGCGGCCGTGGGCAGCGTCTCGGGGTCGGGCGCGGACGGCATCTCGGCCTGGTGCTCCATGCCCTCCTCGTACGTCTGGAAGGACGCGGAGAGGTGGAAGATCGGCTGTCCGTGCTGGATGGCGACGACGCGGCGGGTGGTGAAGGAGCGCCCGTCGCGGATGCGGTCCACCGTGTACACGATGGGCGCGCCGGGGTCCCCCGCACGCAGGAAGTACGCGTGCAGGGAGTGCGCGTGCCGGTCCTCGGGGACCGTGCGCCCGGCGGCCACCAGTGCCTGTGCCGCCACCTGCCCGCCGAAGACGCGCGGGACGACGGCGGAGCGGGACTGGCCGCGGAAGATGTCCTGCTCGATCCGCTCCAGGTCGAGCAGATCGAGCAGGGACTCAAGTGCCTGACTCATGCGTCAGTTGTACCGTGCAGTTGTTTCCGGTGATCTTTCGCGGGCCTTACAGGCCCATGTCCTTCGCGATGATCGACTTCATGATCTCACTGGTGCCGCCGTAGATACGGTTGACGCGGTTGTCCGCGTACAGGCGGGCGATCGGGTACTCGTTCATGAAGCCGTAGCCGCCGTGCAGCTGGAGGCAGCGGTCGATGACGCGGTGCGCGACCTCGGTGCAGAACAGCTTGGCGCTGGCGGCCTCGGCGGGGGTGAGCTCGCCCGCGTCGAGGGCTTCGAGCGCGCGGTCGACGACGGCCTCGGCGGCGTCCACCTCGGCCTGGCAGGCGGCCAGCTCGAACTTGGTGTTCTGGAAGTGCGCGACCGGCTTGCCGAAGACGGTGCGCTCCTGCACGTACTCCTTGGCGAACCGGACGGCCGCCTTGGCCTGCGCGTAGGCGCCGAACGCGATGCCCCAGCGCTCGGAGGCGAGGTTGTGGCCGAGGTAGTAGAAGCCCTTGTTCTCCTCGCCGAGCAGGTCCTCGACCGGGACCTTCACGTCGACGAACGCCAGCTCGGCGGTGTCGGAGGTCTTCAGGCCGAGCTTGTCGAGCTTGCGGCCGACGGAGTAGCCCTCGGACTTGGTGTCGACGGCGAAGAGGGAGATGCCGAATCGGCGGTCCTCGGCGGTCGGCGCGGAGGTGCGGGCGCAGACGATGACGCGGTCGGCGTGCACGCCACCGGTGATGAAGGTCTTGGCGCCGTTGAGGACGTAGTGCGTGCCGTCCTCGGAGAGCTTCGCGGTGGTCTTCATGCCCGCGAGGTCGGAGCCGGTGCCCGGCTCGGTCATCGCGAGGGCCCACATCTCCTCGGCGGAGACGAACTTCGGCAGGAACCGCTTCTTCTGCTCGTCGGTGGCGAGCATCTTGATGTACGGCAGGCCGAGCAGCACGTGCACACCGGAGCCGCCGAACTGGACGCCCGCGCGGGCCGTCTCCTCGTACATCACGGCTTCGAACTTGTACGAGTCGATGCCGGCGCCGCCGTGCTCCTCGTCGACACGGATGCCGAAGACACCGAGATCGGCGAGCTTGTAGTAGAAGTCGCGCGGCGCCTGGCCCGCGGCGAACCACTCGTCGTAGACGGGAACGACCTCGGCCTCTATGAAGGCCCGCAGGGTCTCCCGGAACGCCTCGTGATCCTCGTTGAACACCGTACGGCGCACCGCCGCCACCCTTCCTTGCGCCTAAGCCGGCGCCGCTCTCGCGTACCTGGTTGCGCGCCGTCTGGGTTCCTCAATTGATGGTTGCGGTCCCAAATCTAAGCGCTTGCTCAGACGCTAGGTTACCCGTCGGTCACGACGACCGTCCAGAGTCATCGGCCGCCCTCCCCCATGACGCTCGTCACGCCCGCTCCAGCCCGGCCGGCCCGGCCGGGCGAGAACGCGCGAAGGTCGTCAGTCTGTCCCACGATCACGAATCACGGATCAACGCGCCCAAGGACCCCACCACTTGGGCGGCAGCGGGTCGGCCGGTGCCGACGTCGGCCGATCGGGATGGAGGCCGAGCCGGCGCAGGGCGTCCGCGCGCACGTGGACGGCGAACGTGCCGTGCCAGTGGCCGTCCGACCGGACCCCGCACATGAGGTCGATCCGGACGTCGTGCGCGGCGAAGGGCTCCCAGTCGATGCCCCGGTCACGCAGTCAGACCGCCATCAGCCGGCCCGGCCGCGGGCAGCCGGGAACGTTCTCGAAGCAGAAGAGGGTCACCCAGTCGGAGGTGTGTCCGTCCATGGCCATATGTCCGTCCATGGCCGCCATCATCGTGCAGGGGGCCGAGCTGCCGCTCGCATTAAAACCCGCGCTCGCATTGAAACCCGCACAACACCCCCTACTGATCCCCCGCCCCGGCGGCCGCCGCGAAGGCGCCCCGCGCCATCCGGTGCAGCAGGGCCGCCGTCACGCCGCGCCCCGGCAGCGCCCCGGGCCGCCCGAGGTGGGGTGTCGAGTTCAGGAGGCCGAAGACCGAGTGCACCGCCGAGCGGGCGGTGGGTTCGGTGAGGGCCGGATACACCTCGCGCACGACCTCCACCCACAGCTCGACGTACTGCCGCTGCAACTGCCGTACGAGCTTTCGGTCGCTGTCGCGCAGGCGGTCCAGCTCGCGGTCGTGCAGGGTGATCAGGGGACGGTCGTCGAGCGCGAAGTCGATGTGCCCCTCGACGAGCGAGTCGAGGACCGCCTCCGCGCCCCCGTCGGCCTCCGCCACCCGGCGCTTGCCGCCGGTGAGCAGCTGCCCGCTGATCCCCACCAGCAGCTCGGCGAGCATCGCGTCCTTGCCCGCGAAGTGCCGGTACAGACCGGGGCCGCTGATGCCGACCGCCGCCCCTATCTCGTCCACCCCGACGCCGTGGAAGCCGCGCTCGGCGAAGAGCCGGGCAGCCTCCTTGAGGATCTGCTCACGTCGGGTGGGGGCGTCGGTTCTCGTGGCCATGGAAGCAATTCTAGACAGGGCGGTTAGCGGTCGTTAACCTGGACGACATGCGTTAACGCTCATTAACTGGTGGACCACTGGTGAGGGGACCGCGGGACATGCACGAAGCACCGGAGCTGACGAGCGCGGCAGATCCCGCGTCGGAGGCCTGGCGGGCCAACGAGGCGGCCCATCGCGCCCTCGGCGAGGAGCTGCGCGCCAAGCTCGCCGAGGCGCGCCTCGGCGGCGGTGAGCGGGCCCGGGAGCGCCACACCGCGCGCGGGAAGCTGCTCCCGCGCGAGCGCGTGGACACACTCCTCGACCCGGGCTCGCCCTTCCTGGAGCTGGCCCCGCTGGCCGCCCACGGGATGTACGACGGACAGGCCCCGGCCGCCGGGGTGATCGCCGGGGTCGGCAGGGTCAGCGGCCGCGAGTGCGTGATCGTCGCCAACGACGCCACCGTCAAGGGCGGCACGTACTACCCGATGACCGTGAAGAAGCACCTGCGGGCACAGGAGGTCGCGCTCGAGAACCGCCTCCCCTGCGTCTATCTCGTCGACTCCGGAGGCGCCTTCCTGCCCATGCAGGACGAGGTCTTCCCGGACCGCGAGCACTTCGGGCGGATCTTCTACAACCAGGCGCGGATGTCGGGGGCGGGGATCCCGCAGATCGCCGCGGTCCTCGGCTCGTGCACGGCCGGCGGCGCGTATGTCCCGGCGATGAGCGACGAGGCCGTGATCGTGCGCAATCAGGGCACGATCTTCCTCGGCGGGCCCCCCTTGGTGAAGGCGGCCACCGGCGAGGTCGTCACCGCCGAGGAGCTGGGCGGCGGCGAGGTCCACGCGCGCGTGTCGGGCGTCACCGACCACCTCGCGGAGGACGACGCGCACGCGCTGCGGATCGTACGGAACATCGCGGCCACACTCCCCGCGCGCGGGCCCCTCCCCTGGGCGGTCGAGCAGTCCGTCGAGCCCAAGGTGGATCCGTACGGGCTCTACGGCGCGGTGCCCGTCGACTCCCGCACCCCCTACGACGTACGCGAGGTCATCGCGCGCGTGGTGGACGGTTCGCGCTTCGCCGAGTTCAAGGCGGAGTTCGGGCAGACCCTGGTCACGGGCTTCGCGCGCATCCACGGACACCCGGTCGGGATCGTCGCCAACAACGGCATCCTGTTCTCCGAGTCCGCCCAGAAGGGCGCCCACTTCATCGAGCTGTGCGACCAGCGCGGCATCCCCCTGGTGTTCCTGCAGAACATCTCGGGCTTCATGGTGGGGCGTCAGTACGAGGCCGGTGGCATCGCCAAGCACGGCGCCAAGATGGTCACGGCCGTCGCCTGCACTCGCGTGCCCAAGCTGACCGTGGTGATCGGCGGCTCGTACGGCGCGGGCAACTACTCGATGTGCGGCCGGGCGTACTCGCCGCGCTTCCTGTGGATGTGGCCCGGCGCCAAGATCTCCGTGATGGGCGGCGAACAGGCCGCGTCCGTCCTCGCGACCGTCAAGCGCGACCAGCTGGAGGCGCGCGGGGACTCCTGGCCCGCCGAGGACGAGGACGCGTTCAAGGCCCCGATCCGCGCCCAGTACGAGCGACAGGGCAGCGCCTACTACGCGACGGCCCGCCTCTGGGACGACGGCGTGATCGACCCGCTGGAGACCCGGCAGGTGCTGGGGCTCGCACTGACCGCCTGCGCCAACGCGCCACTGGGTGACCCCCAGTTCGGCGTCTTCCGGATGTGATGAGGGTGCCCGAGATGTTCGACACAGTCCTTGTGGCCAACCGGGGCGAGATCGCCGTACGCGTCATCCGCACCCTGCGCGCGCTCGGCGTCCGCTCGGTCGCCGTCTTCTCCGACGCGGACGCCGACGCCCGGCATGTGCGCGAGGCGGACACGGCGGTACGGATCGGTCCGGCGCCGGCCGCCGAGAGCTATCTGTCGGTGGAGCGGCTCCTCGACGCCGCCGCTCGCACCGGCGCCCAGGCGGTGCACCCCGGGTACGGCTTCCTCGCCGAGAACGCCTCGTTCGCCCGCGCGTGCGCCGGGGCCGGGCTCGTCTTCATCGGCCCGCCCGCGGACGCGATCGCGCTCATGGGCGACAAGATCCGTGCCAAAGAGACGGTGAAGGCGGCCGGCGTCCCGGTCGTTCCCGGCTCGTCCGGCAGTGGGCTCACGGACGCTCAGCTGGCCGAGGCCGCACGGGAGATCGGCATGCCCGTGCTGCTCAAGCCGTCGGCGGGCGGTGGCGGCAAGGGCATGCGGCTGGTGCGGGACGCGTCGGCGCTGGGCGACGAGATCGCCGCGGCCCGCCGCGAGGCCCGCGCCTCCTTCGGCGACGACACCCTCCTCGTCGAGCGCTGGGTCGACCGCCCCCGGCACATCGAGATCCAGGTCCTGGCCGACGGCCACGGCAACGTCGTCCACCTGGGCGAGCGCGAGTGCTCCCTCCAGCGCCGCCACCAGAAGATCATCGAAGAGGCGCCGAGCGTGCTCCTCGACGCCGGCACCCGTGCCGCGATGGGCGAGGCGGCGGTCCAGGCGGCCCGCTCCTGCGGTTACGAGGGCGCGGGCACGGTCGAGTTCATCGTCCCCGGCTCCGACCCGTCGTCGTACTACTTCATGGAGATGAACACCCGCCTCCAGGTGGAGCACCCGGTCACCGAACTGGTCACGGGGCTCGACCTGGTGGAGTGGCAGCTCCGGGTGGCCGCGGGCGAGCGACTGCCCTACGGGCAGGAGGACATCACCCTCACCGGACACGCGGTGGAGGCACGCATCTGCGCCGAGGACCCCGCACGCGGCTTCCTGCCGTCCGGCGGCACGGTCCTCGCCCTGCACGAACCCCAGGGCGACGGCGTGCGCACCGACTCGGGGCTGAGCGAGGGCACGGAGGTCGGTTCGCTCTACGACCCGATGCTGTCCAAGGTCATCGCGTACGGGCCGGACCGCGCGACCGCGCTGCGGAAGCTGCGCGCCGCCCTCGCGGAGACGGTCACGCTCGGCGTGCAGACCAACGCCGGGTTCCTGCGCCGGCTGCTGGCCCATCCGGCGGTGGTGGCGGGGGACCTGGACACCGGGTTGGTGGAGCGGGAGGCGGAAGGGCTGCTCTCCGGCTGCGGTGACGTACCGGAGGAGGTGTACGACGCCGCTGCCGCGGTACGGCTGTCGTCGCTGGCCCCGGCGGAGGGCGGCTGGACCGACCCCTTCTCGGTGCCGAGTGGTTGGCGCCTGGGCGGCGAGCCCGCACCCGTGGTGTTCCACCTGCGCGCGCCGGGACTCGAACCCGTCGCTCACCGTCCGCGAGGCACGAACACCGTCACCCCCGGCCGGGTCTCCGTCACCCTCGACGGCGTACGCCACACCTTCCACCGCGCCGGCGACTGGCTCGGCCGCGAGGGTGACGCCTGGCACGTGCGCGACCACGACCCCGTGGCCGCCTCCCTCACCGGCGCGGCACACGCCGGGGTGGACTCGCTCACCGCGCCCATGCCCGGCACGGTGACCGTCGTGAAGGTGGCCGTGGGCGACGAAGTGACCGCGGGGCAGAGCCTGCTGGTGGTCGAGGCGATGAAGATGGAGCACGTCGTCTCCGCCCCGCACGCCGGGACCGTCAGCGAGCTGGACGTCACTCCGGGCACCACGGTCGCCATGGACCAGGTGCTGGCCGTGATCACGCCGTACGAGGAGACGACATGAGCAGCCCCGAACTCGGCCTCCCCATGGCCGTACCGGCCCCGGACCTGCCCGCGCGGGTGCGGATCTACGAGGTCGGCGCGCGCGACGGGCTGCAGAACGAGAAGGCGACCGTGCCGACGGAGGTGAAGGCCGAGTTCGTCCGGCGCCTCGCGGACTCGGGCCTGACCACCATCGAGGCCACCAGCTTCGTCCACCCCAAGTGGGTGCCCCAGCTGGCGGACGCGGAGCAGCTGTTCCCGCTCGTGAGCGACCTGGGCAGGTCTTCGGGGGTGCACCTCCCGGTCCTCGTGCCCAACGAACGGGGTCTGGACCGGGCGCTGGCCCTCGGCGCCCGCCATGTCGCCCTGTTCGCCAGCGCGACGGAGTCCTTCGCGAAGGCGAACCTCAACCGGACCGTCGACGAGTCCCTGGCCATGTTCGAGCCGGTGGTGTCCCGGGCCAAGGCGGACAAGGTGCACGTCCGCAGCTACATCTCGATGTGTTTCGGCGACCCCTGGGAGGGGCCCGTCCCCATCCACCAGGTCGTACGCGTCTGCAAGGCTCTGATGGAGATGGGCTGCGACGAGCTGAGCCTCGGCGACACGATCGGCGTGGCGACACCGGGTCATGTGCAGAACCTCCTCGCCGAGCTGAACGAGGAGGGCGTGCCGACCAGCGCGCTCGGCGTGCACTTCCACGACACCTACGGCCAGGCGCTCGCCAACACCCTGGCCGCCCTCCAGCACGGCGTCACCACCGTCGACGCCTCCGCGGGGGGTCTCGGCGGCTGCCCCTACGCCAAGTCCGCCACCGGCAACCTCGCCACCGAAGACCTCGTATGGATGCTCCAGGGCCTCGGCATCGACACCGGTGTCGACCTCGCCCGCCTCACCGCCACCAGCGTGTGGATGGCCGAGCGACTGGGCCGACCCAGCCCGTCCCGCACGGTCAAAGCCCTCTCCCACAAGGAATGATCCCCATGTCCCTGGACCACCGCCTCTCCCCTGAACTCGAAGAACTCCGCCGCACGGTCGAGGAGTTCGCACACGACGTCGTGGCCCCGAAGATCGGCGACTTCTACGAGCGGCACGAGTTCCCGTACGAGATCGTGCGGGAGATGGGCCGCATGGGCCTGTTCGGACTGCCCTTCCCCGAGGAGTACGGCGGCATGGGCGGCGACTACCTCGCCCTCGGGATCGCCCTGGAGGAGCTCGCCCGGGTGGACTCCTCCGTCGCCATCACCCTGGAGGCGGGCGTCTCGCTCGGCGCGATGCCGATCCACCTCTTCGGCACGGAGGCCCAGAAGCGGGAGTGGCTCCCCCGCCTGTGCTCCGGCGAGATCCTCGGCGCCTTCGGCCTGACGGAGCCGGACGGCGGCTCGGACGCGGGCGCGACGCGTACGACGGCCCGTCTCGACGAGTCGACGAACGAATGGGTGATCAACGGCAGCAAGTGCTTCATCACCAACTCCGGCACGGACATCACGGGCCTGGTCACGGTCACCGCGGTCACCGGCCGGGGGCCCGGCGGCAAGCCGCTGATCTCCGCGATCATCGTCCCGTCCGGCACCCCCGGCTTCACGGTCGCCGCCCCGTACTCGAAGGTCGGCTGGAACGCCTCCGACACCCGTGAGCTGTCCTTCGCCGACGTCCGCGTCCCGGCCGCGAACCTGCTCGGCGAGGAGGGCCGCGGCTACGCCCAGTTCCTGCGCATCCTGGACGAGGGCCGCATCGCCATCGCGGCCCTGGCGACCGGCCTCGCGCAGGGCTGTGTCGACGAGTCGGTGAAGTACGCCAAGGAGCGGCACGCGTTCGGACGCCCGATCGGCGCGAACCAGGCCATCCAGTTCAAGATCGCCGACATGGAGATGAAGGCCCACATGGCCCGCGTCGGCTGGCGCGACGCCGCGTCCCGCCTCGTCGCGGGCGAGCCCTTCAAGAAGGAGGCGGCGGTCGCCAAGCTCTACTCCTCCACCATCGCCGTCGACAACGCCCGCGACGCCACCCAGGTCCACGGCGGCTACGGCTTCATGAACGAGTACCCGGTGGCCCGCATGTGGCGCGACTCCAAGATCCTGGAGATCGGCGAGGGCACGAGCGAGGTGCAGCGAATGCTGATCGCGAGGGAACTGGGGCTGACGGGCTGACGGGCTGACGGGCTGACGGGCTGACGGGCTGACGTTAGGCGTTCATACGCCGACAGCGGCGATGGATCGCCGAGCCACCGCCCCGTCACCGCCCACCTCGAACCACAGCAGCTTCCCGGCACCCCGCCCCAGGAGGTCGTCACCGAGCGCCCAGCCGCCCCACGAGTCCGCGTACTCCTGCACGAGGAGCAGCCCGCGCCCACCGCCGGCGTCCGCCGGGACGGGAGCGACCCGACTGCCGGGCGACTGATCGAAGGGCGCGGGGATGTACGGGCTGCTGTCACACATTCCCACCCGTGACCGCCCGCCTCCCGACGCGGTCAACCGCAGGGAGGCGGGCCCTTTCGTGTGACGGTACGCATTGGTGACCAACTCGGACGTCAACAACATGACCACATCGAGGACTTCGCGCAGGCCATGCCCGTCGAGTGCGGCCCGCACGGTCATACGTGCGACGCGTGCGGCACGCGGGTCAGGGGGCAGCCGGAGGGCGGCGCCCCCTCCGCATGGGCTTCGGTGGCCCCGCCGTCACCCGTGGGCAGCTCACGCACCTGCTCGACATGGGCGAACTCACCCATGTCGACGTCAGGGTGATCCCCTTCGGTACGGACTACTTCCCGAGCACCGGCCAGTCCTTCGACTACGTGGAGGGGCGCGTTCCGCAACTCGACACTGTCCAGTTGGACACGCACCACGGCGGCTGTGGATTCCTGGACGCGGAGGCACAGCTGAGTAAGTACCGCTCTGTACTGGATCACATGGAGTCCTGCGCGCTCGATCCCGTCAGGTCACGCGACTTCATCCACCGCCTCATCCGGGACGCCTGAAGGAGACCAGCCGTGCACACCATCCGCTGGCAGAAGTCCACCTACAGCGGCGACAGTTCGAACTGCGTCTACGTCGCCGCCACTCCCACGGAAATGGTCCACCTCCGCGAAAGCGACGACCCGGAAACCATCCTCACGACCACGCCCGCCGCACTCGGCTCCCTGATACGGACCCTCAAGACGTCGACCGACTCTCGCTAGGCGGACAGCCCCTGGCCATGCGGGGGCGCCCCTCACAGCACCCGGAGATACGCGCGAACTTTTCCGCGCCGGCGTGCATCACACAGGGACGACGGGGCACACGGCGCCGTTCACACGCTCGTCTCGGGCTGTAAGTTTCAAGGAGCAAACAGACATGGCAACCTTCCTGACGGCACGACGTGTGATGTCCGCGCTCGGTGCAGTAGCCGCCCTGAGCCTGCTCACAGCCTGCAACGACGGCCAAGGCACCGCCAGTGCTCCGAAGACGGCATCCGGGTCGGGCCAGCAGGCCTCCGGTGATGACTCGAGCAGCGCCGACACCACGACGAACACGGGCGCCGCCTCCACCGGCACCGGTGCGTCGAAGGGCTCCGGCGGCACGTCGGTCTCCGGAGGCGGCGCCACGAGCACTCGCTGCAACGCCTCCGAACTGCGCGGGCACGTCGGCGAGAACAACCCGGGCGCCGGGCAGGAGAACTTCCCGCTTGTCGTGACCAACTTCTCGGGGCGCACCTGCACCATCGACGGCTACCCGGGCGTCGCCTTCGTGGACGGCTCCGGCAAGCAGCTGGGACCGGACCCCAAGCGCGGCTCCGCCAGCCCCACCAAGATCACGCTGGCGCCGGGCAAGAGCGCCCGGGCCGGACTGAGCTTCGGCAACCCCGAGGTCAGTGGGGCCAGCAAGGCCACGCCCACGGGGATCCTGATCACGCCGCCGGACGAAAAGGTCTCCCTGAAGGTGGACTGGACAGGCGGCGCGGTACCCGTCTCTTCCGCCGCGAACCTGACGGCCTTCCAGGCGGGCACCGGCGCCTGACCCGTTCCCGCCCCACCCCACACCCCACTGCCGCAGAGCGACCGCTGTCCGCTCTGCGGCAGTGGGGTTCGTCATGGAAGCGCCGCTGTTGTCACAGGACGTCAAACCAACCCGCAAGCAACAGGATGAGGGGGCCAAGCAGGGCGCCGAACGAGGCAGCCGCACCATTACCGCCCCGGCCGGGCGGACGGCGTCCGCCCTCTGGACATGTAGTGAGGTTAGGCTAACCTACCTTCGAACTTGTCCGGCGGGCGCTACCGCCCCGTGCCGAAAGCAGCCACACACATGTCCAACGCCCGTGCCACCCACCTCACTCGACGCGGCATCCTCGCCGCCGGCGGCGCCCTCGGTCTCGGTGCCGTCCTCGCCGCCTGCGGCGACGACGACGGCAAAAGCGGTGGCTCGGAGTCGACGAAGGCCGCCGCCAAGTCCGGTCCCTGGACATTCAAGGACGACCGCGGCACGACGGTGAAGCTGGACAGGATCCCGGCGAACATCGTCGCCTTCACCGGTGTCGCAGCCGCCCTCCACGACTACGGCATCGAGGTCAAGGGCGTCTTCGGCCCGACCACGACCAAGGACGGCAAGGCCGACGTCCAGGCCGGCGACATGGACGTCAGCAAGCTGACCGTCCTCGGCAACGAGTGGGGCCAGTTCAACATCGAGAAGTACGCGACCCTCGCGCCCGACGTGCTGATCTCCACCATGTTCGACTCCGCGGGCACCCTCTGGTACGTCCCCGAGGAGTCCAAGGCGAAGATCCTCAAGCTCGCTCCGAGCGTCGGCATCTCCGTCTACGACCGCCAGATGCCCGTGTCGTTGCAGCACATGCTCGCGCTCGCCGTGTCGCTGGGCGCCGACGAGAAGTCCGCCGAGATCGCCGAGGCGAAGAAGAAGTTCGAGACGGCCGCCGAGCGGCTGCGCACCGCGGCCAAGGCCCGCCCCGAGATCAAGGTGCTCGCCGGTTCCGCGAGCCAGGACATCTTCTACGTCTCCGGCTCCAACCTCTCCATCGACCTGGAGTACTTCAAGGCACTCGGCGTGAACATCGTCGAGCCCCCCGCCAAGGCACTGAAGGCCAGCGGCGGCTGGTTCGAGAACCTGAGCTGGGAGAACGTCGACAAGTACCCGGCGGACATCATCATCATGGACGACCGCAGCGCGACCATCCAGCCGGCCGACATCACCGAGGCCACCTGGAAGAAGCTGCCCGCGGTCAAGGCCGGCCAGGTCATCGCCCGCTCCCCCGAGCCGATCGTGTCGTACGACAAGTGCACCCCGCTCCTCGACAACCTCGCCGAGGCGATCGAGAAGGCCAAGAAGGTCGCCTGACGCCCCCGCGGTGAATCCCTGCCGCGGACCCCTGAAGTGAACCCGGACGTGAACCCCTGACATTGCCTCAGGAGCACTTATGACGACAGCCATAGCCGCCCCGTTCCGTTTCTTCTCCCTCCAGGTCGTACGGGCGAGGCGGCTCGGCCCGTCGCTGGTCCGGATCACCTTCGCCGGCGACGACCTGGCGGCCTTCGCCTCCCACGGCCGGGACCAGAGCCTCTCCCTCTTCCTGCCGCACCCCGGCCAGACCGAGCCGGCCGTCCCCTACGAGTTGGGCGACGGATGGTGGCGGGGCTGGCGCGAACTCCCCGACGACGTACGGGCGGTGATGCGCTCGTACACGCTGCGGGCACTGCGCCCGGGCGCCCGGGGCCGTACCAGCGAGATCGACATCGACTTCGTCCTGCACGGTGTGGAGCCGGGCGCCGAGGTTCCCGCGGGTCCTGCGTCCCGGTGGGCCTCCCGTGCGGCGGCCGGGGACCGAGTCGTACTGCTCGGCCCGGCGGTCGAGGACAACCGGGCGATCCGCTTCCGTCCGCCCGCCGACACCGACCTGGTCGTCCTGTGGGCGGACGAGACCGCGCTGCCCGCCGCCTCCGCGATCCTCGAGTCCCTGCCCGCCAGCACCCGCGTCCGGGCCTGGCTGGAGGTCCAGCACACCGAGGACGTCCAGGACCTGCTGGTCACCGCCGAGGCGGAGATCACCTGGCTCGTGCGCGACGACGGGGCCCCCATGGCCGTCGACGCGGTACGGGCCGCCCGCCTTCCGCCCACCGAGAGCCCGTACGCCTGGATCGCGGGCGAGTCCGGGTGCGTGAAGGAGATGCGCCGTCACCTCGTGCGCGAGCGCGGCATCGACCGCAGGCGGGTCACCTTCGTCGGCTACTGGCGGCGCGGGCTGACCGAGGAGCAACTGCGCGAACAGGACTGACCGTTCACGAAAAGACACAGGTGGGGCGGGGTCGCAGATCGACTTAGGTTAGGCTAACCTAAGTTGAACCGGCCCTGCCCCTCCTTTCGTCCCGGCCCAGCCCTCGCCCCACCCGTCCCGCTCGGACTCTCCCGCACGGAGGACCCCCACATGCGCTCGCACCTGCTCAATGACACGACCGCGGAGCGTTACCGCCGCTCCGTGACCGAAGGAATCGAGCGGGTGGCGGCCAAACTCGCCACCACCGACCGACCGTTCACGGGTGTCACGGTCGACGCCCTCGCTCCCCGTATCGAGCAGATCGACCTGGACCGCCCGCTGCACGACACCAGCGCCGTCCTCGACGAGCTCGAAGAGGTCTACCTCCGGGACGCGGTCTACTTCCACCACCCGCGCTACCTCGCGCACCTCAACTGCCCGGTGGTCATACCCGCCGTGCTCGGCGAGGCCGTCCTGTCCGCCGTCAACTCCTCCCTGGACACCTGGGACCAGTCGGCCGGCGGCACCCTCATCGAGCGCCGGCTCATCGACTGGACCAACGAGCGCATCGGCCTCGGCCCCGCCGCCGACGGCGTGTTCACCAGCGGCGGCAGCCAGTCCAACCTCCAGGCCCTGCTGCTGGCCCGCGAGGAGGCCAAGCCAGCCGGTGAACCGGGCGACACCGCCGCCAAACTCCGCATCTTCGCCTCCGAGGTCAGCCACTTCAGCGTCAGGAAGTCGGCCAAACTCCTGGGTCTCGGCGCGGACTCCGTCGTCTCGATCCCCGTCGACCACGACAAGCGCATGCAGACGCTCGCCCTCGCCCACGAGCTGGAGCGCTGCGAGCGCGACGGTCTGATTCCGATGGCCGTCGTCGCCACCGCCGGCACCACCGACTTCGGCTCCATCGACCCGCTGCCCGAGATCGCCGAGCTGTGCGCCCAGTTCGGCGCCTGGATGCACGTGGACGCGGCCTACGGCTGCGGACTGCTCACCTCCCTGAAGAACCGGGACCGCCTCGACGGCATCGAGCGCGCCGACTCCGTCACCGTCGACTACCACAAGTCCTTCTTCCAGCCCGTGAGTTCGTCCGCCGTGCTGGTGCGCGACGCCGCCACGATGCGCCACGCCACCTACCACGCGGAGTACCTGAACCCGCGCCGCATGGTCCAGGAGCGCATCCCCAACCAGGTCGACAAGTCCCTGCAGACCACCCGTCGCTTCGACGCCCTCAAGCTGTGGATGACGCTGCGTGTGATGGGCGCCGACGGCATCGGCGAACTCTTCGACGAGGTCTGCGACCTGGCCCAGGAGGGCTGGAAGCTGCTCGTCGCCGACCCCCGCTTCGACGTGGTGGCCGAGCCGTCCCTGTCCACCCTCGTCTTCCGCTTCATCCCGGCCGCCGTCACCGACCCGGCCGAGATCGACCGCGCCAACCTGTACGCGCGGGGGGCCCTGTTCGCCTCCGGCGACGCCGTCGTCGCGGGCACCAAGGTCGGCGGCCGCCACTACCTGAAGTTCACCCTGCTCAACCCCGAGACCACGGCCGACGACATCGCCGCCGTGCTCGACCTGATCGCCGGCCACGCCGAGCAGTACCTGGGAGAGTCCCTTGACCGCGCATCCTGAATCCGTCGAAGCCACCGGAAAGACCTACGACTTCGTGGGCATCGGGCTCGGGCCCTTCAACCTCGGCCTCGCCTGCCTCACCGAGCCGATCGCCGAACTGGACGGCGTCTTCCTCGAATCCAAGCCGGACTTCGAGTGGCACTCGGGGATGTTCCTGGAGGGCGCGCATCTCCAGACCCCGTTCATGTCTGACCTGGTGACCCTCGCCGACCCGACCTCCCCGTACTCCTTCCTCAACTACCTGAAGGAGTCCGGTCGGCTGTACTCCTTCTACATCCGCGAGAACTTCTATCCGCTGCGGGTCGAGTACGACGACTACTGCCGCTGGGCCGCCTCGAAACTGAGCAGCGTCCGCTTCGGCACGACGGTCGAGGAAGTGACGTACGAGGGCGATCTGTACCACGTACGGACGACGACCGGTGAGGTGCTGCGCGCCCGTCATCTGGTCCTGGGCACCGGGACTCCCCCGTACATCCCCGGGGCCTGCGCGGACCTCGGCGGCGACTTCATCCACAACTCCCGCTATCTTCAGCACAAGCGGGAGCTCCAGGCGAAGAAGTCGATCACGCTCGTCGGCAGCGGCCAGTCCGCCGCCGAGATCTACTACGACCTGCTCAGCGAGATCGACGTCCACGGCTACCGGCTGAACTGGGTCACGCGCTCCCCGCGCTTCTTCCCGCTCGAGTACACCAAACTCACGCTGGAGATGACCTCCCCGGAGTACATCGACTACTTCCACGCGCTGCCCGAGCCGACCCGCTACCGCCTCCAGACGGAGCAGAAGGGCCTGTTCAAGGGCATCGACGGCGAACTGATCGACGCGATCTTCGACCTGCTCTACCAGAAGAACCTCGGCGGCCCGGTCCCCACCCGCCTGCTCACCAACTCGGCGCTCGACGGGGCGACCTACGAGAACGGCACGTACACCCTCACCCTCCGCCAGGAGGAGCAGGAGAAGGAGTACGAGCTGCGCTCGCAGGGCCTGATCCTGGCCACCGGCTACCGGTACGCCGAGCCGGAGTTCCTGAAGCCCGTCCGCGACCGGCTGCGCTACGACGCCCAGGGCAACTTCGACATCGCCCGCAACTACGCCATCGACACGACGGGCCGCGGCGTCTTCCTCCAGAACGCCGGCGTCCACACCCACAGCATCACCAGCCCCGACCTGGGCATGGGCGCGTACCGCAACGCGTACATCATCCGTGAGCTGCTCGGCACCGAGTACTACCCGGTCGAGAAGACGATCGCGTTCCAGGAGTTCGCCGTTTGACGTCTCCCCGCCTTTATGGGGCGGGGACTCCCACGGCTTGCGCCATGGTCATTCCTGCTTCATCGCCGACCGCCCGCCCGGAGGAACTCCGTTGAGGTCTTACACCGGCTCCACAGGCCGACACCGCCCGCCCGGCGGCCAAAATGTTCTGAGCGGCATTGTGGTCCCGGTCGTGTCGGGTGCCGCACCCCTCACACGACCATTCCCTGACGCTGAGAGGCAGTTCATCGCGTCTCAGGCCGCACGTCACGCACGTCTTGCTCGACGGGAAGAATCGGTCGATCACAACGAGTTCGCGCCCGTACCAGCCACACTTGTACTCCAGCATCGAACGCAGCTCTGTCCACGAAGCGTCGGCGATCGAACGCGCCAGCGTTCGATTACCCAGCAGATTGTGAACAGGCAGGTCCTCGATCACGACCAGTTGGTTCTCCTGGACGAGTCGAGTGGACACTTTGTGCAGGAAGTCCCGACGCCGATCGGTGATCCGCGCATGGATCTTCGCTACCTTGAGGCGAGCCTTGGCCTGGTTCCTGGACCCCTTCTCCTTGCGAGCAAGGTCTTTCTGAGCGGCCGCCAGCCGAGCGCTGTCCACCCTCGCAAACTTCGGGTTGCTGACCTTCTCCCCCGTGGACAGGGTCACAAGGCTGCTGATGCCCACGTCGATCCCGACGGCACTGCTGTTGGCCGGAAGAGGCCGCACGCCAGGGTCTTCCACCAGAAGGGATACAAACCAACGTCCGGCCGCGTCGCGGGAGACAGTCACCGTGCTCGGCTCGGTGCCATGAGGCAAGGGACGCGACCAGCTGATGTCGAGCGGTGCCCGCATTTTGGCCAGCGTCAGCTGGCCATCGCTCCACTTGAACGCCGATCGCGTGTACTCGGCCGCCGCGCGGGACTTCTTTCTCGACTTGAAGCGCGGGTATTTCGCACGCTTGGCGAAGACGTTCGTGAACGCCGCCTGCAAGTGCCGCAAGGATTGCTGGAGAGGCACGGAGGACACCTCGGCCAGATAGGCCAACTCTTCGGTCCTCTTCCAGTCCGTCAGCATCGCGGATGTTGCAGGGTAGGAGATCCTCCTACGTTCGTCCGTCCATGCCCGACTGCGAGCATCCAACGCCATGTTGTAAACCTTGCGCACGCATCCGAACGTGCGGAACAGCTCATCTGCCTGTTCCGTCGTCGGATAGAAGCGGTACTTGAATGTCCGCTTCACGTGCCGAGTCGCCATTTCCCAAACGCTAGTGCCGCGGCAGGCAACGTTTGCCCGTCAAGGAGCGGCGTCCGGTGCGTGCTCTCGGCGTGCCGGCCGGAAGTCCTCGTACTGGACGTACTTGGGCTTTCGGCCGGTGCGGCGAGAGTGCGTGCCGGGCGTCGCGACGGGGCGAACGTTGCCTGTTGCGGTACTAGCCGTACTCCGGCAAGCGTGGTGCGTTCTTCGTGAAAATCCACACCACAAACGACCAACGCGTATTCCTGCCCCGTCCCGACGACGGGGAGATCCGCACAAGGAGTTCCCGATGAGCGCCGCCTCCCATGTCGGCACCTTCACCGTCCGCCCGCTCGACCCGACCCGGGACGCCGAGCTGCTGCACGGCTGGGTGACCCACCCCAAGTCCGCCTTCTGGATGATGCAGGGGGCGAAACTGTACGACGTGGAGCGCGAGTACATGGCCATCGCGGCCAGCGAGTACCACGACGCGTTCCTCGGACTGCTGGACGACGAGCCCGTGTTCCTGATGGAGAAGTACGACCCGGCGCACGTCGAGCTGGTCGGCCTGTACGAGCCCGAGCCCGGTGATGCCGGCATGCACTTCCTGGTCGCGCCGACCGACACCCCGGTGCACGGCTTCACCCGGGCCGTGATCACCGCGGTGATGGAGTACCTGTTCGCCGACCCGGGCACCCGGCGGGTCGTCGTCGAACCCGACGTACGCAACCAGGCCGTGCACGCCCTGAACGAAGCCGTCGGGTTCGTGCCCGAGCGCGAGATCCAGAAGCCGGAGAAGACGGCGCTGCTGAGTTTCTGCACACGCGAGCAGTTCGCAGCAGCGGTACGAGGAGCAGCCGTATGACCCTGTCCGACGCCGTGGCCCACCTCTCCCCCGAACGCTGGGAGCGGGCCAACCGCCTCCTCATACGCAAGGCACTCGCCGAGTTCGCGCACGAGCGCCTGATCACGCCGGAGGCAGACGGCGAGGGCGGGTACACCGTCCGCAGCGACGACGGCCTGACCCGCTACCGCTTCACCGCCACCCTCCGCTCCCTCGACCACTGGCAGGTCGACCCCGAGTCGATCACCCGCCACCGCGACGGGGCCGAACTCCCGCTCGCCGCACTCGACTTCCTCATCGAGCTGAAGACGTCGCTGGGCCTGAGCGACGAGGTGCTGCCGGTCTACCTGGAGGAGATCTCCTCCACCCTCTCGGGCACCTGCTTCAAACTCACCAAGCCGCAGATCCCGTCCGCCGAACTCGCGAAGGCCTCCTTCCAGGAGATCGAGACCGGCATGACCGAGGGCCACCCCTGCTTCGTCGCCAACAACGGGCGGCTCGGCTTCGGCGTGCACGAGTACCTCTCGTACGCACCCGAGACCGCGAGCCCGATCCGGCTGGTGTGGCTGGCCGCGCACCGCTCCCGGGCCGCCTTCACCGCGGGTGTCGGCATCGAGTACGAGTCCTTCGTGCGCGAGGAGCTGGGCGCCGGGACGGTCGAGCGGTTCGCCGCCACCCTCACCGATCAGGGCCTCGACCCCGAGGACTACCTGCTCATCCCCGTCCACCCCTGGCAGTGGTGGAACAAGCTCTCGGTGACCTTCGCGGCCGAGGTCGCCCAGCGCCACCTGGTCTGCCTCGGCGAGGGCGACGACGAGTACCTGGCCCAGCAGTCCATCCGGACGTTCTTCAACACCACCAGCCCAGGGAAGCACTATGTGAAGACGGCGCTGAGCGTCCTCAACATGGGCTTCATGCGCGGTCTGTCCGCCGCGTACATGGAGGCGACCCCGGCGATCAACGACTGGCTGGCCCAGCTCGTCGAGAACGACCCGGTGCTCAAGTCCACCGGCCTGTCGGTCATCCGCGAACGCGCCGCCGTCGGCTACCGCCACCTCGAGTACGAGGCCGCCACCGACCGCTACTCCCCATACCGCAAAATGCTCGCGGCCCTGTGGCGCGAGAGCCCGGTCCCCTCGCTCCAGGAGGGCGAGAGCCTGGCCACCATGGCCTCCCTCGTCCATGTCGACCACACGGGCGCCTCCTTCGCGGGCGCGCTGATCGAGCGGTCCGGGCTGACCCCCGTGGAGTGGCTGCGCCGCTATCTGCGCGCCTACTTCACGCCCCTCCTGCACAGCTTCTACGCCTACGACCTCGTCTACATGCCGCACGGCGAGAACGTCATCCTCGTTCTCAAGGACGGCGCCGTGCAGCGCGCGGTCTACAAGGACATCGCCGAGGAGATCGCCGTCATGGACCCGCGGGCGGTGCTGCCGCCCGCGGTCGAGCGGATCCGCGTCGAGGTCCCCGAGGACATGAAACTCCTGTCGATCTTCACGGACGTCTTCGACTGCTTCTTCCGCTTCCTGGCGGCCGGCCTGGCCGGCGAGGGCATCCTCGACGAGGACGACTTCTGGCGGACGGTCGCCGAGTCCGTACGCGAGTACCAGGAGTCGGCGCCCGAACTCGCCGACAAGTTCCGGCAGTACGACATGTTCGCGCCCGAGTTCGCGCTGTCCTGCCTGAACCGGCTCCAGCTGCGCGACAACAAGCAGATGGTGGACCTGGCCGATCCGTCCGGCGCACTCCAGCTGGTCGGCAGCCTGAAGAACCCGATCTCCGGTCTCTGAAGCCGATGGGGCTCAGGAGTACGGTCCTCCTGAGCCCCATCGTTCCCGTTACGCCGTCTACGCCGTGGGCCAGGGCACCTGGGGCGAGCGGTAGTAGCCGATCCCCAGGGCCTCCCAGCGCGGCCCCTGCGCCGCGAGCCGCACCTTGTAGGTGTCCCAGTCGTGCGTCGACGCGGGCGACCAGCCGAGTTCGGCCGCTCCGGGCAGCCGCGGGAAGGTCATGTAGTCGATGTCGGCCCCCGTGACGATGGTCTCCGTCCACAGCGGCGCCTCGACGCCCCGGATCGCCGAAGCCGGGGCTCCCGGAAGGTAGGCGCCCGGATCCCAGTCGTACGACCGTTTCACCTCCACCAGGCCCGCCCAGTCCTGCCCGAGCGGGGTGTCCGCGGTGTACTTCATGTCGAGGTAGACCCGGTCGGCGGGCGACAGCACGAGCCCCGTCCCGTTCCGCGCGGCCTCGGCGACCTGCGCCTTCTCCGTGGCACTGGTGTCGTCGAGCCCCCAGTACTGCGCGATCGCGCCCTTCACCGGGTGCGCCCCGGTCAGCTGGTGCCAGCCGACCACCGTCTTCCCGTACTTGGCGACGACCGGCTGCACCTTGTCCATGAAGGCGACGTAGTCGGCGTGGCTGGTGGAGTGGGCCTCGTCCCCGCCGATGTGGAGGTACTTGCCCGGCGTGAGTGCCGCCAGCTCCCGCACGACGTCGTCCACGAAGTCGTACGTCACGGGCTTCGCCACGCACAGCGAGCTGAACCCGACGTCGGTGCCGGTGTAGAGCGGGGGCGCGGTCCCGTTGCAGTTCAGCTGGGCGTACGAGGCCAGCGCGGCGTTGGTGTGGCCCGGCATGTCGATCTCCGGGACGACCTCCAGATAGCGGGAGGCCGCGTACCGCACGATCTCCTTGTAGTCGGCCTTGGTGTAGTAGCCCCCGTGCCCGCCGCCGACCTGCGTGGACCCTCCGTACGTGGCGAGCCGCGGCCAGGAGTCGATCGCGATGCGCCAGCCCTGGTCGTCGCTCAGGTGCAGATGCAGTTTGTTGACCTTGTAGAGCGCCAACTCGTCGATGTAACGCTTGACCTGCGCGACGCCGAAGAAGTGCCGGGAGACGTCGAGCATCGCGCCGCGGTAGCCGTAGCGCGGGCTGTCCTTGATGGTGCCGCCCGCCACGAGCCAGGGGCCGCGCTGCACGGAGTTCTTCTCGACGGCGGCGGGCAGCAGCTGGCGCAGCGTCTGGACGCCGTGGAAGAGCCCGGCGGGCGCGGCGGCCGTGATGGTGACGCCGCTGTGCCCGCTGTCCAGGCGATAGCCCTCGGCGCCCGTGGACCCCGCAGCGATCCGCAGCCGGATCCCGCCTGTGCCCTGCGTGGTGACGGGCAGTCGGTAGCCGGTGGAGGGACGCAGGACATCGGCCAGATACGCGCCGACCCGGCGGGCCTGAGGCGAGTCCTCGACCCGGATGCGGGTGCCGTCGGTGATGCGGTACGGGGATCCGCCCGCGTCGACCGAGGCGGGGGCCGGCACCACCTGCCCGAGCGGGGTCGCGGTGCGGCCCGACTCGGAGTGTGCCGCACCGGCGACCGAGATACCGGCGGCCGCCACGAGCAGCAGCGTACCGAGGAGGCGGGGCGTTCTGTGCTGTCTCACATGCGCTCCCTTCGAAGGACCCTGCAAACGAATTGCGGATGGGTATAGACCACTCTTCCGCAGACCCGGTGAAACAATCCCCCTCATGGCGGAAATCATCCAGAAGGACGGGACGTGGACCTTCGACGGCGACGCGCTTCGGCTGACTCCCGGGCGCGACAAGAACGTGAGCCTGCTCCGCAAGACCTTGGGTGAACTGACCGTCCCGCTGGGAGCGTTGGCGGGGATTTCCCTCGAACAGGGCAAGAAGAGCGGGCGGTTGCGGCTCCGGCTGCGCGACGGCGCCGACCCGCTGCTCCAGGCGACCGGCGGCAAGCTCGCCGAGCCGAACGACCCCTACCAGCTCGCCGTGGAGTCCGACCGCTACGGCGTCGCCGAGTACGTCGTCGACGAGGTCCGGGACGCGCTGCTCCTGGACCGGGTGCCGGCCGGCCCGGTCGACAGCTATCTGCTCCCGGGCCCCTCCGTGCCGCTGTCCGTCTCCGCCGGCGACGGCACCGCGAGCTTCGACGGCGAGCACGTACGCCTGGAGTGGAACTGGAAGACCGAGGACTCCAAGTCCGCCGCCGGAGCCCGCTCGCTCGCCCTCGCCGACCTCACCACCGTCGAGTGGCACCCCGCCGTCGGCCTGGAGAACGGCTACCTCCGCTTCACCGTCCGGGGTGCGGAAACCAAGGCCCCACCGAAGTACGACCCCAACTCCGTCGAGCTGTGGGGCTTCAAGAAGGACCCGCTGATGGCCCTGGTCGCGGCGGCGGTACAGGCCCGGCTCCCGCATCCCACGGCATCCCCGGAAGCCGCGCAGGCGGCGGAGCAGCCCGCCGCGATCGCCCCGGAGGACGACCACGACGCCCTGCTCCGCCGCCTGCGCGAACTGGGCGACCTCCACAGGTCCGGCATTCTGACGGACGAGGAGTTCGCCCTGGCCAAGCAGGCGGTCCTCAAGCGAATGTAGAAACCCCGCTCGAGGACCGCCCAGGTCGCCACGCCCCGCCTTCCAGGCATGCGGCCACGTGCTTTCAGGGGCGCGGGGCTGTTGCGTATGCGGCTCCGCCGCGTGGGCGCGACCAGCCCCCACTCACCCGCACCTAACGAACTCGCCGAGCCACCGTGAAGTGGTCGACTTCGGCACCTGTCTCGGCAATCCCCCGCACCGTCAGCGTGGCCAGCCGACCCTTGTGCGCGGGCGTGACATCCACCCGGAGGAACGAGTAGTTGAGGTACCGCACCCGGGACCAGGCGACCGTCTCGTTCTGCTTGCCGCCCTTGAGGTTGATGAAGGAGGCGACGGAGTCGACCTCGTTCTCGTGACCCTCGTACGACTCCGGGGCGGAGAACGCGTACAGGCTGCGTCCGGCCGCGCCCGCCGTCACGTACACGACACCGTCGGTCTCCGGGTACGCCGTGCCGCCGATCGGCAGCTTCTTGGTGACCGCGTTGCCCTTGATGACGTCCGTGCGCTCGTACTGGTGGTTGTGGCCGTTGATGACCAGGTCCACCGTGTACTTCTCGAACAGCGGCACCCACTCCTGTCGCACGCCCCCCTCCGAGGCGTGCGCCGTGGAGGTGCAGTACGCGCAGTGGTGGAAGAAGATCACGATGAAGTCGACGTCCTTGGACGCCCGGAACTTCTTGAGCTGGCCTTCGAGCCACTTCGTCTGCGTTCCTCCGGAGATGCCCAGGTTCGCCGGGATCTCGAAGGAGATGTCGTTGGCGTCCAGCGAGATGATCGCCGTGTTGCCGTAGACGAAGGAGTAGACGCCGGGCAGGTTCTTCTTGTCGGGCCCGTTGTCCGGGAGCGTCCAGCGGGCCTCTTCGCCGCCGTAGCCGTTGGGCGAGTACCAGGCCTCCATGTCGTGGTTGCCGTACGCGGGCATCCACGGGACCTGCTTGGCGACCGTCTCGGTCTGGGCGAGGAACTGGTCCCAGATGCGCGAGTCGAAGCCGGTGTCCTCCTTCTTGCCCGCGCCGGCCGGGTCCGCGTACGCGATGTCACCGGCGTGCAGGTGGAAGGCCGGGTTCTGGCCGAGCAGCAGGGCGTCGTTGGCGAGGCCGTGGTAGCCGACGCCCTCGTCGCCGAAGGCCGTGAAGGTGAACGGCTCGGCGTGCGAAGGCGCGGTGGTGAAGGTGCCGAGCGTGCCCAGCAGGTGGGGTGCGCAGGGGTCGAAGCCCGCGTGGCCGACACCGTAGTAGTACGTCCTGCCGGGGCGCAGGTGGGTGAGCTTGGCGTGCAGGTAGTACTGCGTGTGGTCGCCGCTCGCGCCGACGCCCGCCGGGGTGTAGAGGGTGCGGACCTCGGCCTCGATCTTGCGGGAGAGGTCCCAGGGGTGGGCGCCGATGCGGATGAACGGCTTCTTCACCTCGGCCGGAACCTGCCAGGAGACCGTGATCTCCGTACGCGGGTCATTGCCGAAGGCGAGGTGCCGGCCGAAGGGGGCGACGAGGGCGCCGTCGACCTTCTCGGTCGAGGTGGCGGTGGCCCGCGTCGGGACCGCGGCCTGTGCGACGGCGCCGGGCACGAAGGTGCCGCCCGCGACGGCGCCGAGGGTCACGGCTCCGCCTCTGATCATGTTGCGCCGGGAGAACTTGGCGCGGAGATACTCGTGCTGCTCTGCCATGGTCATGCGCTCGGCGAGCTTCTCCGGTACGCCCATGCGTGGAGTGTCCATGGCCACAGAAGTTGCTCCCGGCAATCGACGCGGCACAAGACGCAGGATGGACAGCTTGCTAACAGACCCCCATAAGACCTTCAACAGCCACTTGCCCGATATCGGGCAGGATTCTTGCGAATCGGCTCTTGGTACCCCAGGATCAACGGGTGCACGACGAACTTGTTGATCACCTGACGCGCTCCACCCCCCTCAACCGGGGCGAGGCACTGCGGGTGGTCCAGGACGTGCTCGCCTACTTCGACGAGACGACCGAGGACTACGTCCGTCGCCGCCACCGCGAGCTCCAGGCCCAGGGCCTGGTCAACGCGACGATCTTCGAACGGATCGAGGCGGACCTGAAGTACCGCGCGGTCGCGCCGCCGGAGCTCACGCTCAGGCAGCTGCGCCGCATTGTCTACGGCTGAGGAATACATATATATGTGCGGAATCGTCGGATACATCGGCAGGCGTGACGTGGCACCGCTGCTGCTCGAAGGCCTCCAGCGCCTGGAGTACCGCGGCTACGACTCGGCGGGCATCGTCGTCACGACGCCGAAGTCGACCGGTCTGAAGATGGTCAAGGCCAAGGGCCGGGTTCGTGATCTTGAGGCCAAGGTCCCCGCACGCTTCAAGGGCACCACCGGCATCGCCCACACCCGCTGGGCGACTCACGGTGCCCCCTCCGACGTGAACGCGCACCCCCACATGTCCGGCGACAGCAAGGTCGCGGTCGTCCACAACGGCATCATCGACAACGCCTCCGACCTGCGCAAGAAGCTCGAGGCGGACGGCGTCGAGTTCCTCTCGGAGACCGACACCGAGGTCCTCACCCACCTGATCGCCCGCTCCCAGGCCGAGAAGCTCGAGGACAAGGTCCGCGACGCACTCCGGGTGATCGAGGGCACCTACGGCATCGCGGTCCTGCACGCCGACTTCCCCGACCGCATCGTGGTGGCCCGCAACGGCTCCCCGGTCGTCCTCGGCATCGGCGAGAAGGAGATGTTCGTCGCCTCGGACATCGCCGCCCTGGTCACCCACACCCGCCAGATAGTGACTCTGGACGACGGCGAGATGGCCACCCTCAAGGCCGACGACTTCCGTACGTACACCACCGAGGGCACCCGTACGACGGCCGAGCCGACCACCGTGGAGTGGGAGGCGGCCTCGTACGACATGGGCGGCCACGACACGTACATGCACAAGGAGATCCACGAGCAGGCCGAGGCCGTGGACCGGGTGCTGCGCGGCCGTATCGACGACCGGTTCTCCACCGTGCACCTCGGTGGCCTGAACCTGGACGCCCGTGAGGCGCGCCAGATCCGCCGCGTGAAGATCCTCGGCTGCGGCACCTCGTACCACGCGGGCATGATCGGTGCCCAGATGATCGAGGAGCTCGCCCGCATCCCCGCGGACGCCGAGCCGGCCTCCGAGTTCCGCTACCGCAACGCGGTCGTCGACCCCGACACCCTGTACGTGGCCGTGTCCCAGTCCGGTGAGACGTACGACGTACTGGCCGCCGTGCAGGAGCTGAAGCGCAAGGGCGCGCGGGTGCTCGGTGTGGTCAACGTCGTCGGCTCGGCGATCGCCCGCGAGGCGGACGGCGGCATGTACGTCCACGCGGGCCCCGAGGTCTGCGTCGTCTCGACGAAGTGCTTCACCAACACGACCGTCGCGTTCGCGCTGCTCGCCCTGCACCTCGGCCGCACCCGCGACCTGTCGGTCCGCGACGGCAAGCGGATCATCGAGGGCCTGCGCAAGCTGCCCGCGCAGATCTCCGAGATCCTGGAGCAGGAGGACGCGATCAAGAAGCTGGCCGAGGAGTACGCCGAGGCCCGCTCGATGCTCTTCATCGGCCGCGTCCGGGGCTACCCGGTGGCCCGTGAGGCCTCCCTGAAGCTCAAGGAGGTCTCGTACATCCACGCCGAGGCCTACCCCGCCTCCGAGCTCAAGCACGGCCCGCTGGCGCTCATCGAGCCCGCGCTGCCCACGGTCGCGATCGTCCCCGACGACGACCTCCTGGAGAAGAACCGCGCCGCCCTGGAGGAGATCAAGGCCCGCAGCGGCAGGATCCTCGCGGTGGCGCACCAGGAGCAGGAGAAGGCCGACCAGACGATCGTCGTCCCGAAGAACGAGGACGAGCTGGACCCGATCCTCATGGGCATCCCGCTGCAACTCCTCGCCTACCACACGGCGTTGGCCCTGGGCCGCGACATCGACAAGCCCCGCAACCTGGCCAAGTCGGTGACGGTGGAGTAAAAATCCACCAGCCCACCGAAGCGACA
This sequence comes from Streptomyces sp. NPDC007095, assembly GCF_040634475.1. Lineage (NCBI taxonomy): Bacteria > Bacillati > Actinomycetota > Actinomycetes > Kitasatosporales > Streptomycetaceae > Streptomyces > Streptomyces sp. NPDC007095. The sequence goes on along the minus strand of NZ_JBEYFS010000112.1, from coordinate 362 downwards.
ACTGAGGAACCCCCGCGGCGCGCAACCACCTCCGCGAGGGCGGCGCCCGCTTAGGGCCTGTCCGGCGGATCAGGTCGGAGGAACGTAGCGGCCCCTCATAAGCGCAGGTGAGCGGGGTCTGGTGCGTGCAGCCGCAAGGCGGAGGAGGGGGAGTCGACGCGGAGCGTCGGCGACCGACGACAACGCCGCTGGGGGCACCCCCTGCTCGAAGAGCTTGGGGGAGGGCGTGCCAGACCCCGCGTCTCCGGCATGATCCGCCGGGCAGGCCCTAGGCCCTGTCGTCAAATTCCCGTCTGCCCCGCGACGCCATGCACGCACTCTCACCGCACCAGGCACAGACCCAAGTACGTCCAGTACGAGGG